>VBCQ01000189.1 GCA_005882155.1 Betaproteobacteria bacterium | reverse complement strand
ATCACCATCTCCTGCACCTGCTCCTTGCGTGCCTGGCCATGGCCGACGATCGCTTTCTTCATCTGCAATGCGGTGTATTCGGAGACCGCCAGATCGTTCGACACCAGCGCGGTCAGTGCCGCGCCGCGCGCCTGGCCGAGTAGCAAGGTCGACTGCGGGTTGACGTTGACGAAGACGATCTCGACCGCCGCGCAGGTCGGCTGGTAGCGCGCGGTGATCTCGCGAACGCCGTCGAAGATGATCTTCAGCCGCGACGGCAATTGCCCGATGTCGACCGCGTCGGTTTTGATCGTGCCGCTCGCGACATAGTGCAGGCGCGAGCCTTCGCATTCGATGACGCCGAAGCCGGTCGTTCGAAGACCCGGGTCGATTCCGAGGATGCGCATGCTCGCCATCACAACCCGAAGTACCAGCGCACCGCATGGAAGAACACCGGCGCCGCGAAGCACAGCGGCGCGACGCGGTCGAGCAGCCCGACCGCGCCGGTCACCGACGCCTTGCCGCCCCAGGCACGCACGCCGGCGTCGCGCTTCAAGGCTTTCATCACGAACTCGCCGAGCGATCCCGATGCGCCCGCGATGAAGCCCATCGCGAGCGCGGGCAGCGGCTTGAACGGTGTCGCCCAGTACAGCAGCGCGCCGACGAAGGCTGCAGCGAGCGAGCCGATCAGCCAGGCGCGCCACGAGAACGAGCGGCTGATCGCGCGCGCGACCGGGCGGCGTCGCAGCTGGCGGCTCGCCGCCTCCTGGACGATCTGCCCGGTGGCGACGACGACGACCAGATAGAAGACGAGAAACGCGCCGCGTCCCGCGTAGGCCGGCAGGTCGAGCAGCAGCAGCGCCGGTGCGTGGCTCATGCCGTAGATGCAGACCATCACGCCCCACTGGATCTTCGCGGTGCGCTCGAGAAAGCGCTGCGGATCGTTGCCGAACGCGCTGACGACCGGGATCGCGAGGAACATGTAGACCGGGATGAAGACGGTGAACAAATCGAAGTGGCGCCCGCCGGCGAACACGAACTGCAGCGGCAGCACGACGAAGAACGCCAGCAGCAGGCTGCGGTGATCGGCACGCCGCGTGTGCGTCAGCGTGATGAACTCGCGAAACGCGACGAACGAGACGATGCCGAACAGCAGCGTCGCGACGACCGCGCCCGCCGCCCACGACAGCCAGAACAGCACCGCACCGAGCCAGGTCGCGCGCAGGTCGCGCTTCAGCCGCTCGTGCATCTCCTGCTGCTCGGGCGCGAGCTCGCGCAGGCTGCGCAGGAACACGATCAAGGTGACGACGACGAGCACGCCGAACAAGCCGACGAACAGCAGCCCGACCTGCTGGACTATGCTCAAGTGGCGCAGCCCGCCCATCAGTGCACGTCCCTCAGCGCGACGACCGCATCGCGCGCGCGATCGAGGAATGCGCGCTTGTCTTCGCTGGGCTGCAACTGAATCGGCGCGCCGAAGGTCACCGAGCACAAGATCGGCACCGGGACGACTTCACCCTTGGGCATCACGCGCTGCACGTTGTCGATCCAGGCGGGGATCAGCTGCACCTGCGGGAACTGCTCGGCCAGGTGGAACAGCCCCGACTTGAACGGCTGCGGCTCGCCATGGCTGCCGCGCGTGCCTTCGGGAAAGATCACCAGCGAGTCGCCGTTGTTCAAGGCCTCGACGAGCGGCTCGAGCGGGTCCTCGTCCTCAGTGCGCTGCCGCGCCACGTAGATCGAGTTGAAGATCTCTTTCGTGATCCACAGCTTCAGCGGGCTCGCGGTCCAGTAGTCGCGCGCGGCGATCGGCCGCGTCACCGCGCGCAAGTCACCGGGAAGCGCGGCCCAGATCAGCACCCAGTCGAAATGGCTCTGGTGGTTGGCGAAGTAGATGCGCTGCTCGGCTTTCGGCGGGCAGCCGTACCAATGGCCCTGGGCGCCCGTGATCAGGCGAGCGAGAAAAGCCAGGAAGAGGCCGGCAGCCTCGGGCAGTGTCATGGGGGCCGATGGTAGCGGGCCCTGCGCGTCGATCAGTGCCTGAAATGCCGAACGCCGGTCAGCACCATCGCGATGCCGCGCTCGTCGGCGGCATCAATGACTTCCTGGTCGCGCATGCTGCCGCCGGGCTGGATCACGCAGGTCGCGCCGGCATCGCAGACCACGTCGAGCCCGTCGCGAAACGGGAAGTAGGCGTCGCTCGCAACGGCAGAGCCTTGCAGGCTCAGACCGGCGTTCTCGGCCTTGATGCTGGCGATGCGCGCCGAGTCGACGCGGCTCATCTGGCCGGCCCCGACGCCGAGCGTCATGCCGCCGCCGCAGAACACGATCGCATTGCTCTTCACGTACTTCGCGACCTTCCACGCGAACAGCAGATCGTCCATCTGCGCGTCGCTCGGCGCGACCTTGGTCGCGATGACGAGCTCGCCGCGGCTCACGTCGCGGTTGTCGGCGCTTTGGATCAGCAAGCCGGATCCGACACGTTTCACGTCCTGCGCATTGCGGCCCTTGCCGCCCGCGGGCAATGCGATCTGCAGCACGCGGACGTTGCGCTTGGCGGCGAGCACGAGCAGCGCTTCGGGCGTGAAGCCGGGCGCGATCAGCACCTCGAGGAACTGCTTTGCGACGAGCGTCGCGCCGGCTGCGTCGAGCTCGCAGTTGAAAGCGATGATGCCGCCGAACGCCGAAGTCGGGTCGGTCTTCAGCGCCTTGGAGTAAGCCTCGGTTGCATCGGCGCCGAGCGCGACGCCGCATGGGTTGGCGTGCTTGACGATGACGCAGGCGCTCGTGTCGAAGCTCTTCACGCATTCCCATGCTGCGTCGGCGTCGGCAATGTTGTTGTAGGAGAGTTCCTTGCCCTGCAACTGCGTCGCGGTGACGAGCGACCCCGGCGCAGGAGCTAGGTCGCGATAGAACGCGGCGCTCTGGTGCGGGTTCTCGCCGTAGCGCAGGTCCTGCAGCTTGACGAAGCGCCCGTTGCTTTGCGCCGGGTACGCGCTGCGCGTGCCGTCGCTCTGCAGCGACGACAGGTAGTCGCTGATCGCCGCGTCGTAGTTCGAGATGCGGTTGAACGCGGCGACCGCCAACGCGAACTTCGTCGCTTGGCTGACCAAGCCGGCCGACTTCAGCTCGGCGAGCACTTGCGCGTACTGCGACGCGTCGGTCAGCACCGCGACGTCCTTCCAGTTCTTCGCCGCCGAGCGAACCATCGCCGGCCCGCCGATGTCGATGTTCTCGATCGCGTCGTCGAGCGTGCAGCCCGGCTTGGCGACCGTCGCTTCGAACGGGTAGAGATTGACGACCAGCAGATCGATCGTCGCGATGCCGTGCTGCTTCAACGCAGCCATGTGCGCCGGCACGTCGCGCCGCGCGAGCAGCCCGCCGTGGATCTTCGGGTGCAGCGTCTTCACCCGGCCGTCGAGCATCTCGGGGAACCCCGTGTGGTCGGCGACCTCGGTCACCGGCAAGCCGGCGTCGGCGAGGAGCCGGGCAGTGCCGCCGGTGGACAACAGCATGCAGCCCAGCGCATGCAGCCCGCGCGCGAACTCGAGGACGCCGGTCTTGTCGGAAACGGAGATCAGGGCTTGCATGGTGACTTTCGTTTGGACCTCTGTGCAGGGCTTCGATACCTCAGCCCGAACGGTGAGTGTTCGCGGCGCGAGTTACTTGATCAGCCGATGCTCGACCAGCTTGCGGCGCAGCGTGTTGCGGTTGATGCCCAGCCATTCGGCGGCGCGGCTCTGGTTGCCTTCGGCGTGTTTCATCACGACGTCGAGCAGCGGCCTTTCGACGACGCTCAAGATCATCTCGTACATCGCCGTCGGCTCGACGCCGCGCAAGTCCTTGAAGTAGCTCTCCAAGCTGTCGCGGATGCATTCTTCAATGTGTTTCTTGCTCATTTGAGCCCCTCGTCTGCCGCGTACGGCAGACGATCCCCCGTGGGGATGAGCCCGGCTTCGGGCGGCCGTGCGCTCGGGCTCTTGAAGACTCGGAGTGACGTTGTGTGTCTCATGCTTGTTGTTCTAAGAATTCATCGTTGGCCGCGATCGCAGCCGGCAGCCGGTGGTGCGCGTCGGCCAACGCGTCGAACCAGTCGGCGACCGCACGCGCTTGCGCGTCGCAGGTCTCGAGCCGGTTCATCTCAGCGCGGAACGATTCGCCACCGGGCAGCGCTCGCACCGCCCAGCCGATGTGCTTGCGCGCGCTGCGTACGCCGGCGAACTCACCGTACAGGCCGTAGTGATCATCGAGGTGGTCGAGCAGCCAGCGCTTGACCTCGATCACTTCGGGCGCGACCAAGTGCTCGCCGGTCGCCAGAAAGTGCGCGATCTCGCGGAAGATCCAGGGCCGGCCCTGTGCGGCGCGGCCGACCATGATCGCGTCGGCACCGGTGGCTCGCAGCACCTCGCGCGCCTTCTCGGGCGAATCGATGTCGCCGTTGGCGACGACCGGAATGCGCAAGCGCGACTTGACCGCCGCGACGGTGTCGTACTCGGCCGAGCCCTTGTAGCCCTGCTCACGCGTTCGGCCGTGCACCGCGACCATCGCAATGCCGGCGCTCTCGGCCGCACGCGCGAGCGCCAACGCATTGCGCTCGGTCGCGCACCAACCGGTGCGCATCTTCAACGTGACCGGCACCTTGCGCGGTGCGCAGGCGGCGACGACCGCATCGATGATCGCGAGCGCCAGCGGCTCGTTCTGCATCAACGCTGAGCCGGCCCATTGGTTGCAGACCTTCTTCGCCGGGCAGCCCATGTTGATGTCGATGATCTGCGCGCCGCGGTCGATGTTGTAGGCCGCGGCCTCGGCCATCATCGCCGCGTCGGTGCCGGCGATCTGTACCGCGATCGGCTCGACTTCGCCGGCGTGATCGGCGCGCCGGCTGGTCTTCAGGCTCGTCCACAGATCGCGCCGCGACGTCACCATTTCGCTGACCGCGTAGCCGGCGCCCAGACGCTTGCAGAGCTGGCGAAACGGCCGATCGGTCACGCCCGCCATCGGCGCGACAAAGAGACTGTTCGGCAGCTCGATGTGGCCGATTTTCATGAGGCGCGGGAAATGGAGGTGCTGAAAAAGGAGGCAGCAGTATAGCCGTTGGTCCGTTCGGATAATGCCGGCGATGGACGCATGGATCGACTCGTTGCTGGCGCTGCTTGCGTTGCCGAAATTCGGGCTCAGCACGGTGTTCGTCATCGCGTTCGTCTCGGCCACGCTGCTGCCTCTAGGCTCCGAGCCGGCCGTCTTCGGCCTGGTGAAATTGAGCCCGGATCTGTTTTGGCCCGCGGTGCTCGTCGCGACCGCCGGCAATACCTTGGGCGGTGCAGTGACTTGGTGGATGGGCTATGGCGCCGAGCGCGCCTA
>VBCQ01000027.1 GCA_005882155.1 Betaproteobacteria bacterium | reverse complement strand
TGGTCAGGCTTGCCGCCGTACTGGATCACATAAGGTTGCAATTCGGCCGCAGCGACACGGCATTCGTTGGCGCGCTGCAGGAAGATATTGCGCAACTCGCTGGACGTGGTGTGCTTCGCGCAAGCGGTAAAGCCGAACTCGCCGTCCTTGCAGGTTTCGATGAGATCATTCAGCGTGTCGACAATGTCGTCGTTGGTCATGGTGGAGTCCTTTCGATGCAGGGGACTTGGGTGATGAAGAAATGATCCCCATGGCTATAGCGGGCAGATTGCGTGCCCGACGGGAACGCCGATTGCATTGGCCCCTCATGGCCGATTCACGGGATTGCGGTGGCTCGTTCGAATCGCCCCATGTGGTCGACGCGACGATGTTCTGGAGCGCCACCGGCGGGGGCGTGCGGCGCTATCTGCAGGCCAAGCACGGCTGGCTCGCGCGCCACACGCGCTGGCGCCATACCATCGCGGCGCCGGTGGCAGACTCGCCCGACATCGTCGCCCTGCCCTCGCTGCCCTTTCCCGGATCGGGCGGTTATCGGCTGCCGTTGAACCGGCAGTCGCTCGCGGCAGCGCTGGTGCGATTGGAGCCTGACCTGATCGAAGCCGGCGACCCGTATCGGCTTGCCTGGAGCGTTCTCGATGCAGCTCAGGCGCTGCAGATTCCTGCGCTTGCGTTCTGTCACTCGAACCTCGAGCTGCTTGCGCGGCACGCCGGCGGGCGGCGCCTCGGCGGCGCCGCGGCACGCGCGGCGCGGCGCTACGCGCGCCATCTGTACGACCCGTTCGATCTCGTGCTCGCACCGAGCGAATCGATGCGCCGCCACTTGCTCGATTGGGGTGTGCCGCATGTGGCGCGCCAGCCGCTCGGTGTCGACACCGAGCGCTTCCATCCGCAGCGCGCGAGTCCGATGTGGCGCAATGGACTCGCCTTGCCGCTCGGCACCCGCTTGCTCGTTTATGCGGGGCGCTTCGCTGCCGAGAAGAACCTGTCAGTGCTGACGGCGGCACTGCACGAGCTCGGGCCCCGCTACGTGCTGCTGGCGATCGGCGCCGGCCCGATGCCACCGTCCGGCGAGCGCGTGATCGTGCGGCCGCATCTCGGATCGGCCGATGAGCTCGCGACCGCGCTCGCGAGCGCCGACGCGTTCGTCCACGCCGGTGACCAAGAGACCTTCGGCTTGTCGGTGCTCGAAGCGATGGCCTGCGGCACGCCGGTTGTCGCGCGCGGCGCCGAAGGGCTCGCCGAACTGGTCGACGAGAGTGTCGGCGTCGCGGTGCCGATGGGCACGCCGGATGCGTTTGCTGCTGCGATTGCGGGCTTGTTCGAGAGCGATCTCGCTGAACGCGCCGCGGCAGCGCGACAACGCGCCGAGGCCTACGACTGGGACCGCGTGCTGCCCGCGATGTTGACCCACTACCGCCGACTGCTGCGCGCCGATTCGCGCGGCGTGCCGGCGCTGCAGCCGCACGCGGCGAGCGGATCGTGATCAAGCCGTCGCTGTGCGTGGTGCTGCATGACGTGGCCCCGGCCACGCAAGGCGCATGCGAGCGGCTGCTGCGCGCGATCGACGACGTGGCAGAGATTCCGCGCACCTTGCTCGCGGTGCCGCGCTACCACTGCGACCCACCCTCGGTGGAATTCGAGCAGTGGCTGAAGCACCGCCACCGCTACGGCGACGAGATCGCGCTGCACGGCTACACCCATCTCGACGAAGGCGAGTCGCACGGCATCCTCGATCATTTGCGGCGCCATCACTACACGCGCGGCGAAGGCGAGTTCTGGGACCTGTCGTTGCCCGAGGCGATGCGCCGGCTCACGGCCGGTGTGCGCTGGTTTCATCGCCTCGGCGTGCAGCTCTACGGCTTCGTCGCTCCGGCCTGGCTGATCGGGCCCGGCACCTGGGAGGCGCTGCGCTGGCTCGAGTTGAGCTACACCTGCACCTTGAGCCGCATCGTGCTTCTGCCCGACCGCCACTCGCTGCGCAGCCAGAGCCTCGTCTACAGCGCCGACAGCCTGTGGCGGCGCCAGGCCTCGGTGGCGTGGAACCACACGCTCGCGCTGCTGCAGCGGCACAACCCTGTCTTGCGCCTCGAGCTGCATCCGCACGATGTCGAGTACCCGGCGATCCGCCGCTCGTGGCAACGCTTGCTGGCGGCTCATCTGCGCGAGCGCGAAGCCTTCACGCTGGCCGAAGTGGCAGACCGCTGGCGGCGCTTCACGAATTGGGATCTGCTCGACACCGACAGCCCGCTCCCGCAGCTAGAGCAGCGAGAGGGCGGACTCGGCAGTGAGCAATCCGATCGCCGCGCCGATCACGACGTCGCTCGGATAGTGCAGCCCAAGTACCACGCGTGACAGCGCCACCAGCGCCGTGAAGCCCCACAGCAGCGGAGTGAACTCCGGGTAGTACACGCCGAGCAGAACGCTGTAGGCCACCGCATGCATCGCGTGGCCGCTCGGAAAGCTGTACTCGTCGAGCGAGCGAGCGCAGGCGCGAATGCCGGGGCAAGTCTTGTACGGGCGCGGCCGCGCGAAGTGCCGCTTGACGACCTGGTAGATCAGCAGGTTCAGTGCCCCGAGCCCGAGCATGCGAATCGCACAGGCGGTACCGTTCGCGCCGCCCCACCACGGCAGGATCAGCATCAGGCCGTACCACAGCAGCCCATCGGAGAGCCGGCTCACCGTCATCAATAACAGCAGCACCGCCGGCTGCGCCGCCGCGCCGTGCAGCCAGACCAGGCACGAGCGCTCGCGCTCGAGCCAAAGCCGCCGGCGCTCCTCAAGCCGCACAAGCTACCTCGGCGCTCGCGGTGGCCACCGACGACAGCGTGTCGGCAAGATGGGCTTCGAAGCGCAGCAACGCATCGTCCCAGCGCGCGCGCAGCGCGGCCTCGCGCGCGTATCGCCGCAGCTCGGGAAGGTGCTGATGCTGCCAGGCGAGCGTGCACACGGCGGCGACGAAGCCGGATTCGTCGCCTGGCTCGACGAGCAAGCCGCTGACGCAGTCGTCGACATATTCGGCCGCCGCGGCCATATCGAACGCGACGACCGGCAGGCCGGACGCGAGCGCTTCGAGCGTGACGTTGCCGAAGGTGTCCGTCACGCTCGGGAAGAGGAACAGGTCGGCCGACGCGTAGTAATGCGCCAGCGCTTCGCCGTGCTGCGTGCCGACGAACTGCGCGCTCGGGAATTCGGCGGCCAGGCGGCGCCGCAGCGGACCGTCGCCCACCACGATCATCTGCGCTGACGGCAAGCGCGTGCGAACGGCGTCGAATGCGCACAGCGCGAGCGTCACGTTCTTCTCGGCAGCGAGGCGGCCGACGTAGAGCAGCACCGGCGCATCGCCGCAGTGCCATTGCGCACGCAGCGCGTCGCTGCGCTGCATCGGCGTGAAGCGCGCGGTGTCGACGCCGCGGCCGACCACAGCCAGGCGCTCGAATCCCGAGCCGGCGAGCTCGTCACGCACCGCGCGCGTCGGCACGAAGGTGCGCTGCGCCTGGTTGTGAAAGTGCCGCAGGTAGTCGACGACCAGCGACGACAGCCAGCCGAGGCCGTAATAGCGGCTGTACTGATGGAAGTTGGTTCGGAAGTCGGTCGTCACCGGCAGCGCCAATGCCTGCGCGGCGCGCAGCGCGGCATGGCCGAGCGGCCCTTGTGTTGCGATATGCACGAGCTGCGGCCTTGTGCGATCGAAACGCTGCTGCACGCTCGCGCTCGACGCGATGCCGAATCGCAAGTCGGGGTACATCGGGATCGGAAAGCCGGGGGTGCGCCACTCGTCGTCATCGTCGCAGGCCGGCTCGCCGTTCTGGCGCGGCCGGATCAATTCGACCTCATGGCCGCGCTCGCGCAAATGACGCACCGTGCGCGCCACCGTCAACGACACGCCGTTCAATTCGGGCGGATAGGTCTCAGTCACATAGGCGATGCGCACGGTCCGTCCCCGTAGAGTTGTTGCGCTTGAAACAGCAAGCGACATACCTATCCCCGCCTGTGCGGGGATGACGGGCGAGCGCATGTCATCCCCGCGAAGGCGGGGATCCACGACCGTCAGTGACGATGCGGCTTATTCGGACCGTGACGAGCGCCGCCCGCTGCCACCGCCCGAGCTGCGAGAGTCACCGCGCTGCGCGGCGATCTTCGGGTGCTTGGGGTGGCGACGCGGATCGAGGTTGGCGTGGTCGGTCGGCTCTTTCGTCGGGTGATCCGAACGGTCGCCGCGGACGTGAGCAGATTGAGACATTGAGAGCACTCCTGCTGAGACGCAGCGTTTCAGGTGCCCGCACTGGCCACCGCATCCAACGTGCGTCTTGTCCAATGCCGGCAATTCATGTGCCCGGCGTCGCGAGCTCGCGTCACCGGGCATAAGGCCGTCACGCCCAGCGCGCGGCGTGTAGCTTCTGCGCGCTCTCGCTACACAGCGTGCACTTGTGCTCACGTCGACGGGCGCCGCTTTCGCAGCAGCGAACGCAGGCTCGGCGGTGCCTCGTGGTTGCCTTCGAGGTAGATGCAGACGATCTTCAAGCGCCTGCTGCGTTTGCAGACGATGCGCAGCGCCAGCAGCAGCGGGACGGCGATCAGCGCGCCGGCGATGCCCCACAGCCAGCCCCACACCATCACCGACAGGAACACCGACACCGGGGCCAGCCGCAAGCGGCGTCCGATCACCATCGGGCTGACGAAGTTCGCTTCGATCGCGTGCAGCGCGAGGAACGCCGCCGGCGGCGCGAACATCTCGAGCTCGGTGCCGTAGGTCATGGTGCCGGCCAACAGCAGCATCGCAGCGGCCAGTGCCGGTCCGAGGTAGGGCATGAAATTGAGCACCGCGACCACGGCCGCCCATAGCACTGGGTTGGGCAGCCCGATCGCGGTCAGCGCCAAGCCGGTCGCGGTGCCGAGCCCGAGATTGATGATGCTTTGCGTACCGAGGAACAAGCCGATCTCGCGCTGCGCCTGGCGGATGCCGCCAAGCACGAGAGCACGCGTTCGTCGGCGTTGCACCGCCTCCACGGTGCGCGAGACCAGCCAGTGCTCGGATGCGAGCAGGAAGTAAAGCAGGATCACGGTGGCTGCGGCCGACAGCGCGAAGGCCAAGGTCTCGCCGATCACCACTCGCGTGAAGGTGAGGCCTTCGCTCGCCAGTTTGTCGGCGATTGCGGCGCGTGGCGGCGCGGGCACAGGCGCCGTCGCGGTCTTTGATCTGCGCACCGCCGGCGGTTGCGGGACCATCTCCATCAGCGTCGTGCTGGCGCGATCGAGCGACTCGAGAAGATCGCGCATCGTCGCCGGTGCCCGATCCCACCATTGCGCTGCGGGTGTCGCGAGTGCGGAGCCGATCAGCAGCAAGGCCGACAGCGCCGACACGACAACAACGCCGGCACCGAGCGCTTCGGGAACGCCGATGCGGCGCAGCAGGCGCACCGGCGCGGACAGCACGAAAGTCAACACGACCGCAATCGTGACCGGCAGCAGCAACGGCTTGGCGGCACTGAGCAGGAACAGCACCGCGACGACCAGCAGGCCTCGCAACGCCCATGGCGCGGTCGGCGCCTTGGGCGTTGCATCTGCGCCGGTCGCAGCGCTTGTCGGTAAGGGTTCCCGGATCACCCTGACGATCCAGCAGCTTTCGTGCCGCTGTGTCAGTCCCCTCTCCCTTTGGGAGAGGGAGTAACCCACTCAGTGATGAGCCGGCTCGCCAGACTTCACATCCTCATGCTCGTCCCCGTCCCCTTCCCCGCCCAGCTTCGCATTCGCCGCATAGGCATCGAGCCGGTTATAGAGCGTCTTCAGGCTGATGCCGAGCACTCGCGCAGCAGTGCGCTTGACGTGGCCGCACTGCTCCAGTGTCGCCATCGTCACGCGGCGCTCGACTTCCGCCAGCGGCGTGCCGACGCGGATCACGACGAGGCCGCTTTGCTCTTCGCTCGGGGGTGCCGCCGCCTCGGGCGCTTGGGCGCCTTCGACGACGTCGTCGGCGAGGATGTAGGCGCGCTGCACGTAGTTCTTCAGCTCGCGCACGTTGCCCGGCCAGTTCATCTCGTACAGCTTGGCGAGAGCTTCGGGCGAGAAGGTCTTGCCGGTTCCCTCGGCATGGTTCAGCTCACGCAAGAACTGCTGCGCCAGCATCTCGATGTCGGTGCCGCGCTCGCGCAGCGGCGGCATGTGGATCGGGAAGACATTGAGGCGGTGGTACAGGTCGTCGCGGAACTTGCCTTCGGCCTGGGCCTTCTCCGGCGAGCGGTTGGTCGCCGCGATGATGCGCACGTCGGTCGCCACCGGCTCGGTCGTGCCGACGCGAACGAAGGTGCCGGTCTCGAGCACGCGCAGCAGCTTGACCTGCAGGTCCAGGGGCATCTCGGTGACCTCGTCCAGAAAGATCGTGCCGCCCTTCGCTTGCTCGAAGAAGCCGCGGTGCTGGCGGTCGGCGCCGGTGAAGCTGCCCTTCTCGTGACCGAACAACTCGCTCTCGATCAGGTTGGGCGAGATCGCGCCGCAGTTGATCGCGAGGAACGGAAAGCGCTTGCGCCGGCTCAGGTCGTGGATCGTCCGCGCGGCGAGCTCCTTGCCAGTGCCGCTCTCGCCGGTCAGCAGCACGGTGGCTGAGGTCGGTGCGACGCGCGCGAGCTTGTCGTACAGCGCCTGCATCGACGGCGACTCGCCGAACAAATGGCCGAAGCGCCCGACGCGGCGCAGCTCGTCGCGCAGCTCGCCGATCTCGTTCTTCAGCTCGGCCGGCCGCGGCTGGCGGCGCAGAATCGCAAGCAGCCGCTCGACATCGACCGGCTTGACGAGGTAGTCGGTCGCGCCGATGCGCACCGCTTCGACGGCGCTGTCGACCGATGCGTGGCCGGTGATCACCACCACCTCGGTCTGACCTGGCGCCTCGAGGTCGTGGACGAGATCGGTTCCGCGGCCGTCGGGCAACTGCAGATCGGTGAGCAGCACATCGGGCGCTTGGCGAACGAGCTGCGACCGCGCACTGCGCAGCGAGTCGGCAGTAGCCACGGTGTAGCCCTCCGCCTTGACCACTTCCGCCATCCAGCTCACGACGTCGGGTTCATCGTCGACGATCAAAGCGTGAGGCATGGGAACCCCTTGTCCGCGCCGGCGGGCTGCAGCGCGTAGACGGAAACCTGCCGCAGGTTTTTCTGCAGCTCGTACAAACTGCCGGTGCGCCGCCCGCTACCGCACCGGGCTTGTCAGTGTCCTCACAGTCAACCGGGCCGCATGTCGCGCCCCGAATCGACTGCCTGGAGCAACCGGCGCGCCCGGTCTAGGATTTGTTTAGCTGCGGTCTTTCGAGGGCTTGGACGCTGCATGCGGCCGCGACTCGCCGGCGGAGCGGCTCGCGCTGCTGCCCTTGGATGCGCTCGATCCGCTGCTGCTGCGCTCGCGTGGCTCGGCCTCTTCGGTCTCCTGCAGGCCGCGCGCTTCCATCAGCTCTTCGCGGCTTTGCTCCATGTCGCTTCGCAGCGTCTCCCAATCGAGGTCGACGCGGGCGAGCTCCTTGAACATCTCGTCCTCCTCCTCCTTGATGTGGTGCTTGATGTATTCGCCGAGCACCGTGAACGTCGCGCCGTACTTCTCGTCTTCCGGGCCCATCGCCTTCAACTGCTCGATCAGCATCTTGAAGGTCATGTGCTCGACATCGGCCTCGTTCATCAAATCCTCGCCGTCTTCCGCCAATGCGCTGCGAGCGGCGGGATAGAACAATTCTTCCTCGAGCTGGGCATGCACCTCGAGCTCGGCACAGGTCTGTTCGACGAGTGCCCGACAACGCTCTTCGTCGTCTTCGCCGTCCATGCGCGAGAAATCGCGAAAGGCCTGTTGAGCCCGCTTGTGATCCTGCTTGAGCATGTTCAGCACCTGGTTCTTGGCAGTGGCATTGCTGCGTGTGGCCATCGTGGTCTCCTGGTTGTGGCGCCGCCCTGCGGCGCGTCGAAGGAGGGGGCAAGCGGTATACCTCTCGCTGGATCGAGCACGCGG
>VBCQ01000188.1 GCA_005882155.1 Betaproteobacteria bacterium | reverse complement strand
CACGTCGCGCCCCAGCTCACCAAGGTAGCGGCTTCGCTCCTCGCTGCTCCACTCTGCATCCGCAAAACCATCGAGCGGATAGACGCGGCTCATGTGCACGACTCCTGCAAGTCGCGGCATCAGGCTGCGGTCGGGGAAGGCATCGGGGCGCAGGCGAAATCCGTCGACGTCGCGCAGCGTCAACGGGAACGCCGGCTTGGCGTCGCGCACCAGCTTGCCGAACAGCGTGAGTCGGATCTCCTGCGCGCCGGCCGGCAGTTCTTCGTTGAATGTCATGCGCGCGAACGGCTTGCCGTGCGCGTCATCGATGCGGCCGGTGACGACATAGCGGCCGGCCTCGCGAACATCGGCTTTGAGATAGAAGTTCAGCGAGCCGTCTTCGAGTGCTTCGCGCACGCCGCCGTGCCACGTGGCCGGCGGTTCGGGCGTGAACATGATGTCGAAATAGCTGAAGCCCTGCTGATCGCGGTATTGCAAGACGAGCTCGACGCGGATCTGGCCGAGGAGGCCGGCGAAGCCTTGCGTCGCGGGTTGCAGCTGCGCGCTGAACACGCCGTCTCCGGCCACCGCATCGCCTGCAGCCCCCTCGTCGTTGAAATTCATCGTCACGTCGGGATAGGTCGATGCGGTGCGCGGTGGCGGCACTTCGTGCGCCGATGCGCGCACGACGCGCAACGGCAGCGTCTGGCCCGCGTTGTCCACCAGCGCGACGGTGAATCGCACGCTCTCGTTGCCTTGCACGAAGACGCGCTCCTGCGTCGTGCGCAAAACCACGCCCTCGCTCGGCTTGCTTCCAGGCAAGCGCAAGAGATGCTCTTCGCTGATCGGCTGACCAGGATGCGCCTGATCGCCATGGTCTTCGAGCGGCTGCGACTCGAACGGATAGCGGGTCGATTGCCGATACGCGTCGAGCGCGCCCTGCGCGCGCTCGAGCCGCTGTTGCCACAGCGCGAGTTGCGCCTGTCGCGCTTGCAGGGCGACGGCGTTGAAGGGAGCACTGCCCACAGCCATCGGCGATGGGACGGCACGCGGAGCTGCCGTGGCGACAGCCGCGGTCGGTGCGGTCGCGGCACGCGGCGAATCCATCACCGACCAGAGCAGCCAGGCGACGACCAGCACCGCCGGTGCGACCCACCACAGCCAACGCCCGCGCTGACGTGTCATCGCAGCCTACTTCGCGTACAGCTCCATGTCGGCGCGCGCCTTCGACACGATGCCGGCCCAGTTGCCGTTGGTGTAGTGGTTGAAGGACTCGCCGTCATCGCGGAAGAACACGCTGTGGTTGGTCCACTTGACGCGTCCGCCTTGGGTGGCGGCGGTGCCCAGCGTGAGGTCGTTGCAGAACCAGTCTGACGGGTTGCAATACGAGCCGCCCGAGCTGCCCGAGACGCCGCCGCTCGAGTGATACGCGATCGCCTCGTCGTCCTGCCCCGGCAGCAGCGCCGAGTACACCGTTCCGCGAGCGCCGGCGAACATGTAGAACACTTTGCCGCGCGTGTTGTTGTGGTCGTAGAGCGCGCGCGCCGTCGCGGTTTTCAGGTCGGACACCAAGGGCTCCGACAAGGCCCAATCACCTGCATTGGCGAGCTCGGAGCCGCCCGCGGCGCCGCCGGCCACGTCGACCCACTTGATGTTCCAGCCGGTCTGCGTGGTGCCATCGCTGTTGGTGCACTGGCCGGATGAATTGGGCGACGGCAACTTCTTGTAGCGTGCCGAGCCGCCATACATGTCGAGCGTGTAGCCGATCATCAAGTCGCCCGCGCTATGCACGCCGATGTAGCACCAGTTGCTTCCGGTGCAGAAGCAATCGAGCGCGTCGCGCACGAGGTAGTTCTGCGCCGAGATGTGGTTGTAGCCGTCCCAATTGACCGACTTCTTGTTGACGCCGGCGTTCGCGCTCGACGGGCCCCAGTAGGTGAAATCGGCGTAGTTGCCGAGCTGGCCGCCGCCGTTGCGGCCGTTGATCCACAGCGAGTAGTTGGTCGCGTACGACGACAACGCGACGCAGGCCGCGGCGACGCCGGCCCACATGAGAATCGATCGAGTCCTTGACTGCATGCTTGACTCCTTCGGGCTGCTGCGCGAAGAAAGTATCGGTGTCGTGCTTTCGTTCACGCAGCGGGATTTTCCCCAGGGGCTGCGCGCCCGGACTGTTGGCAAAATTCGCCGCAGCGAAGCCGGGCTCGGGGAGCCCGGCTTTTCAATGTCATCGGGAGTCGGGATGCTGTTCGGACGCAAGGCGTTGGGTGCCGTGGCTGCTGCTGTGATGTGGGCCTTCGCGAGCCCAGCGTCGCTCGCCTCCCAGCTCGGCGCGCAGAGTATCAATTTGTTCGCGATCGTCGACAAGAAAGACGCCAAGGTCTACGTGTTCACCGCCGAGGGCCGCGTGCTGGGCGCTGCGGCGGCCTTGCTCGGTCTCGCGCGCGGCGACGATTCGGCCGACGGCATCGGCGAGCGCAAGTTGTCGCAGATTCCCCCCGCCGAGCGAATCACGCCCGCGGGCCGCTTCGAGTCGGAGCCCGGCCGCAATCTGCATGGTGAAGACGTCGTCTGGGTCGACTACGACAGCGGCTTCGCGATCCACCGGCTGCGTCCGGCCAACTCCAACGAGCGCCGCCCGGAGCGCCTCGCTTCGCAGGCACCCGGCGATCACCGCATTTCATTCGGCTGCGTCGTCGTGCCGGTGGCGTTCTACGACAGCGTGATCAGCCCGCTGCTCGGCAAGGCACGCGGCGTCGTCTACGTGCTGCCCGAAACGCGGCCGGTGCACGAAGTGTTCGGCATCGGTCGCACGAAGCTCGCCAGCCACTGAACGTCAGCGATAGCCGTGCGATCGCAGCCACTCGAGCTTGGCTGAATAGAGGTCGCGGTCGCGCAGCGTCGTGCTGTTTTCCATCGCCAGCGCCAGATGCTTTCGCGCCTCGGCGATGTCGCCGAGCTTGAGGTTCGCCACCGCGAGCCAGAAGTGAAACTCGTGATACTGGCCGGCACGGTCGACCTCGCGGGCGAACAAGTCGCGTGCCGCCGCATAGTCGCTCTTGGCCATCGCGGCGACGCCGAGATTGAAGAAATGGAACGGCGGATACGGCTCGATCTGCGCGAGCTTGCGCAGCGCAGCGTCTGCGTCGGCCATACGCCCCTGCTGCTTCAACACCTGCGCATGATTCGACAGGGCCGGCGTATTCTCCGGCTCGCGATCGAGGACCGCGCGGAAGACTTGGTCTGCCTCTCGCAAGTCGCCGTGTCGAAGATAGATGACACCCAGTGTGTTGTACGAGCTCACGAACGCCGGGCTTTGAATCATGGCCATGCGCGCCCACCAATACGCGTCGTTCAACTGCCCTTGGGCAAGCGCTTCGGCGGCGCGGTTGTTCATGTACATCGCGATGACCGTTTGATCGGAAATGGCATGGGTGCGCAGGCCGCGGATTTCTTCGCCAGGCAGAAAGTCGACCGTCACCTGGGCCGGATCGACGGTGGTTCCGGAGTCGATCAGTCGACGTCCGAGCGTGACGTTGACGTGTCCGCTCTTGAAGAACATGCCGCCGCTGCGGCTCCAAGTCTCATCGGTGTAGGCGCTCTGGAAGTTCACCTGCAGCCCCAGCTCGCGCGCGAAGGCTGCCGTCATGATCACCAGCGACAAGCAATTTCCGGATCGCGCCTCGAACGCCTCCGCAGCGTTGCGCGTCATCGTCGTGTCGTAGGTCAGTTGAAGCTCGGTCCGCTTGTACAGCGCAGCGACCAGCCCGCGTTGCCTGCCTCTCGCGCGCAGCTCCGCGTCGATTTCGGTGTGCAGATAGCGCCGCATCGAATCGCTCAGCGCGAACACATCGTCAGCGCTGATGCGCTGTGAAGGCGCGGTGAAGAGCTCGTCGTGGAACAGCGGTTGGGGTGACGGCAACGGCGGCGCGCTGGCACATGCGCCCAGTCCAAAACACAACAGCAGCGACGCCCAAATGCGCATGACGCCTCCTGTGCCGGCGCCGACTGCATTGGCGCCACGCCACGTAGCTTACGCCGCTGCCAGGCGCAGGTCAGCCCGTGGCCTTCCCTGCCCCGAGTGCCGTCTCCTTGAGCCCAGCCAACACCGACCAGCGATCCTCCCGTTCAATGCGCCGCGTCGTGATGCGCTCGGGATAGCAGCGCGTGAACATGTTGGTGAAATGCGTACCGTAGTGGATGTGCTCGTCGCTCTCGGGCTCGAACAAGGGGCGCGCACACGCCTCGAAGTTCGGTTCGTGAAAATAGGCCAGCGCAAAGCGCTCGCGGGTATTGAGCCTGACCTTGTGCGGCGTGGAGAGCAGCTGCCCGCCGGTCATGAACTGCAAGATGTCGCCGGGGAACACGGTCAGCACATTCGGCACCGGCTTTACGAAGGTCCACGGCGCTTCGTTCTCGTACATGCCCGCCGAGCTCTCGCCGGGCAACCAGTTTCTCTTTCTCGTCTCGCCTTCGACGGGCGGACGGATATAGAGGCCGCCCACGTCGTCTTGGGCCGCGATGACCAGGAGCCCGTAGTCGGTATGAGCCCCGATGCCGCGCGCCGTCTTCGAAGACGCCGTCGGAAAGCGCAGGACGCGCATGTGGTGCCAGCCGTCCTGGGTCAGCTTGCTGAGCGAGTCGATGTCGGCGAGGCCGAGGCCCAGGGCGGTGAGCTTGAGCAGCTGCTCGCCGATGGCGCCCAGCTGGTCCATGAAGACCGTCATGGCCTGTCGATATGCCTCGTCGGGCCATGGTGCGGGGCCATGGCATGGCCATTGCGCTTGGACGCGCGGGTCGTCAAGGGGCACGTCCTTACACACCGTGTAGATCTCGGAATAGTCGGCCTCGCCGGCAGTGACCTCCTCGCCCGACGCGATGTAGCCGGTGTAGGTCAGGTCGCTCACGCATTGAGCCTTGGCCGCCATCGGAAGACGAAAGAACCGCCGGCTCGCTTCGAACGCCTGCTCGGTCTTTCGACTCTGGACTTCGTCCGTCGCGACCTGAAAGATCCCATCGCGCCGCCAGGCCTGGATCATTCGATGGGCGAGCTCGATGTCGGACGGCACGCCAGTGACGGTGTCGGGAACATGGAAGGTTTGCAGGTCGCTCATGCTGAGGCTCGCGTGGTTGGACGAAGCCGACTCTATGGTCGTCGGCATACGGCAGACTTACCATCGCGTCGACACGCGCGATGCAACAACGCGTCAGCGCGCTG
>VBCQ01000187.1 GCA_005882155.1 Betaproteobacteria bacterium | reverse complement strand
ACGATGCTGTCGACGACGAGGCTGGCGAGCGGCGCGCCCACCGCGGACGTCGGCCAGCCGATGCCGATGTGCAGCATCGACGTGCCGTTGGCATCGGTGATCGCGTTGACGATGCCCGGTTGATTCGTCGCATCGGCGATCGCCCACGGCGTGCCGAGCAGCACACCGTCTTCATTCGCGGCGCCGAGGTGGATGCCCGACAGGCGCCACTGCTCGCTCGCATCGTCGCGGCCGCGCGGGCGCAGCGTCAGGTTGCCGATGTCGGCGCGCAGCGCGAGGCCGAAGGCGATGCCTTCGACGCCGGGCGTCGCGGGCGTCGTCAGCGTAACGCTGCCGCCGCGTGTGACGAGGTCTTGCACGACAAGCGCGCCGCCCTGGAAATCGATGCCGCTCGCGTTGACGCCCCAGTCGGCAGCGAACTGCCACTTCAGCAAGCCGCTCGCGTTGAGCGGCTCGCCGAGACGGATCACGTCGGCCAGGCCGGCGCCGCGCGACAGCACGCGCAAGGTGTAGGGGTCGCTGAAGGTCGACGCGGCGTCGTCGGAGCGCGACAGCGACAGGTTGCCCAACCACAAGCTTCCGCCGGACTCGCCGGGCGCGGTGTAGGTCAGCGTCAGCGGGCCCGACAGCGAGAAGTTCTGCAGGTTGAAGGCGAGCCCGTCGCGGCCATGCACGCTCGCGAGCTCGGTGTCGGCAAGCGGCTGCATCGCCAGCGCGTGGCCAACGGCGACGGCCATCGAGACGATGGCCGCGAGCTGCCGCAGCGCAACGAGACAAGCACAACGCATGATGATCAGCCCGGCGGCTTCGCTGCGTTGGGCGGCGGCGGCAGGTTGATGCTCGGCGCCGACACGCGGTCACGCCAGTTGAGCCAGAAGCCGTCGAGTGCCTTGTCGGTGACGACGCCGTTGATCGCGGGGAACTGCAGGCCTTGCTTGAGCACCGAGATGAAGAAGTCGCGGCTCGGGCCGTTGGCGTCGCCGGCGACCAGGTTGCCGAGCTGCGACAGCGTCACCGCGCAAGAGCTGCTGCCGCAGGCGCTGCCGTCCCAGCGCTTGCCGCTGAGCGTGTCGTTGTGCGAGTCGATGATGCCGTTGGCGCCGGCGTTGATCAGCAGCGAGCCGCTGATCGCGTTGAGCTGCACGCCGAGGTCGCCCTGGATGCCGCCGAAGCCGAGCCGCATGCCGACGACTTCGCGCGTCGCCGCATTGCCGGTGTTCTTGTAGACGAACTCGAAGTACGGGTCGGTGATGCTGACCGTGCGCTGCGCTTCGCTGCCGTCGCTGCGGCCGAAGCGAAGCGTGCCGATGTCAATGTCGGCGCCGGTCGCATTGCGCGCGCTGTAGCTGTATTCGCCGAGCCGAACGTTGCTGTAGTTCGCGCTCAGCTGAATGTCGGCGCCGAGCGTGATGCGCGTGAAATCGTAGCCGTTGAGGCTGGTGTTCGTGAGGTTGAGCAGCGCCTGGCCCCAGACCTCGGACAGCTCGGTGTCGGCGAGGCGCATGCCTTGTGCACACAATGGCGCGCTCGCGCACAGCAAGGCTGCGGCGAGGCTCGCGGCGAGCGCAAGACGTTGCGACATGAGCGTGGTGTGTGGGCGCGGTGCTGCTGAAGAAGGGCGCACCCGCAGGTGCGCCCGTCAACTCGAGCTATCAGTGAGCCCACATCCAAATCTTGGTGCCCTGCAGGTCGATGTTGTTCATCGCGAAGCTGCCGAACGACTTGTTGCCGACGCTGTTGCCCATCGTGATCGAGCCGACGGTGATGCTCGGCGAGAGGCGTGCGTCCTGACCGGCGTTCGGGAACGCGAACTGAACGACATCGCTGGCGTTGTCGTACACGCCGTTGGTCACCAGCAGGCCGAGGTTGGTCGCTGCTTCGGCGGCGGTCAGGCCATGGCCGACCATCGATGCGCCCACCGTGCCGGCGAAGGCCGCGGCGTTGAGGATGTCCACCGTCATCGTGAACATGCCTTTGATGCCGATGTTGTTGAACGAGACCGAGCCGCCGGTGGCGTCGGTGTCGGTGTACTTGAACGAGCCGATGTTGATCTTCAGGTCACCGCCGATGGACACGCCGTCCTGGCCGCTGACTTGGCTCAGTTCGTCGTCGGCGATCGAGGTCATGGCCGAAGCCGACAGGGCGAGGGAAGCGAGGGCCGCGGCAACGGCGGAAAGCTTGATCAGTTTCATGCGTAATCTCCAGGTAGCTTGTTGCGTTTGTGATGGTGAAAGGCTTCGCGCGCTGCCTGCACCCCTACCCTCATGAGTTGTGCCCCGATGTGGCGCCGGCGCAGTGGTGACTGATCCGGGCCGGTGAAGCGTTCGTCAGCGGCGAGGCGTGATGATCGTCACGCTGGCAGCGACTTGCATTGACCGATCAAGCCAAGCTCATGGCCGCAGGGACCACCCGTTCGAAGGCCGGGTCGCCGCCTGGATTCGAGCGGCCGAAAACGCCGCGACGCGCGTTCGATGCTCATCGAGCGCGCGGACGAATTTCAACCGGATCAGTGGAGCAGGTGCAGGTCGACCATCGAGATGTCGTCGAGGTACGACGGCGGCAGCGCGGTGCCGCTGAGGTCGTGCGCGAGGCGCGCTTGCGCGTGCTTGCGAACGACGGTGCAGGGGTCGTCGACCAGAGCGCTCAACGCGTTGCGCGACGTTTGCGGGTTGCACGCGACGCGCATGCGAACGAGGTCGTCGTGGTCGTGCGCCAGCTGCAGCATCGCCTCTTCCGACAGGCCGGCTGCCGAGGCGACGGCCAAGCGCGTCTGCATGTCGCCGTGCACCGCGAGGTGCGCGAGGACCTCGACGCTCGCGCTTCGATTGCCTGCCACCCACACGGCGAGATGCGGATAGCGCTCGAGCACGTCCCACCACACCTGCTGCCGCGCGGCGGCGACCGACTTGATGCGGGCAACGTCGACCGGCAACTCGGCGACGAGGCGCTCGAACGCCTCGGCGTTGTCGATGATGTTGGTGGCGGCGCGGCGCATGGGCGTCAGTTGCTGCAGCGCATCGTGCTCGGCGAGCGGCCGAACCAGCGCTTGCATGCGCGATAGAAGTTGCTCGGGTCGGAGAAGCCGAGCGCGAAGGTGATCTCGGTCGGGCTGAACTGGCTGTGCCGGAAGTAGCGCTGCGCCATCTCGCGGCGCACTTCGTCGACCAGCTCGGCGAAGCTCGTTCCTTCCTCGGTGAGGCGGCGCTGCAAGGTGCGCTCGCTCATGCAGAGGATCGATGCCATCGTCTCGCGTCGCGGGTCGCCTTTCGACAAATGCTTCATCAGCACCTGGCGCACGCGGATGCTCACCGAGCCGCCTTGCTGCTCGGCGAGCTGCGTGGCGATACGCTCGCACAAGTCGGCAACCGCCTGATCGGCAGTGGGGATCGGCAACGCGATGTCTTGCAGCGCCATTTCGATGACACACTCCGGCGCGCCGAAGACGACATTGCAGCCGAAGGCTTCGCGCCAGCGCGCCGGCTCGGCGGGTGCCGGCCCCGGGCGATGAAAGACGAGCGGCACGACGCTGCGGCCGGTCAGCCAGTGAATGCCGCGCAGCAGCACCGTCGAATAGAAATCGTAGCGCTGCAGCGGCACGGGCCGCTTGCCGGAGGCGATCTGCAGCGACAGGAAGAAGCGATCGCCCTCGGCCCTCGAGTCGATCGTCGCGGTCGGCGAGATCAGATGGATGAATCGCATGATCGCCTGCAAGGCGTCGCGCACGTTCGAAGCCGACAGCACCACATGCGAGAGCACACCAAGCGAATTCAGCGGATGCGACGGTACGGTCAGGCCGATGGCGGGGTTGCCGGTCTTCGCGACGGCAAGCTCCCATGCGCGGCTGAACCCGTCGGTGAGCTCGCCGAGGTCGATTTCTTCGGCGGTGTCGAGGTCAAGCCCCGCTTCGGCGAGGAGGGCATCGACGTCCAGACCGTGCTGGGCAAAAGCGTCTTTCATCGCCTTGCACCAACCGACGTCGGACATGAGCATGGGTTTCATGGCAGTGCTTCCGTTGTTTCCGGTTTTCCGGACGACGCGAAAAATAGAACGCTCGTTCGTTTTTTGTCCCGAGAAGATATCCGCAGGAATCGTTGGGCCCAACTGGGAACAACCCGACGATGTACGACGAGTCCGGTCGCGCTTGCTAAGCTCTCGTGTTTTCACGACGACCCTTGAGCCGATGGACATCGAACCGCTCGACCTGGTGAAAGACGACGCCAACGAGGCGCCCGCTGCCAAGCCGCATCCGCGACTGAACGCCGCGGTGGCCGTGACGGTGGCGGTGCTCGCGACCTTCATGGGCGTCTGCAAGGTCAAGGACGACAACATCGTGCAGGCGATGCAGCAGGCGCAGGCCGACAAGATCGATCACTGGGCGTTCTACCAGGCGCGCAATCTGCGCGAAGAGCTGGCCCGCGCGACGGTCGTGCAGCTGCGCCTGCAAAGCGAGGCCCAGCCGCCGGCGCGCCAAAGCGCGTACCAGGAGGCGATCGCGCGCTACGAAACGCTCGCGGCCGACCAATCGAAGAAGAAGGAAGAGCTGCGCCGGCAGGCCGAGCAGGATCAGAAGAATTACGATGCGCTGAATTTTCGCGACGATCAATTCGATCTCTCCGATGCGTCCATCGCGATCGCCATCGCGCTGCTTGCCATCGCATCGCTGACGCAGCTGTGGTGGCTGTACCTGCTGAGCCTGGTGCCGGCCGGCTTCGGCGCAGTGATGGGTCTGGCGGGCTTGATGGGCCTGACGCTGCATCCGGGCGGGTTGGTCTCGCTGCTGGGTTGAAGGAGTTGCAGCGCCATGAACAAGGCTTTCACGCGTGAGAGCGACGGCACCGACGACGACGATGACGAGCTGGCGTTGCCGGCACTGCCGCAAGGCGCGAAGAACTACGTGACGCCGGCCGGTTACGCGCGGCTGCGCCGCGAGCTGATGGGTCTGCTCGATGACGAGCGGCCGAAGATCGTCGACGTCGTGTCATGGGCGGCGAAGAACGGCGACCGATCTGAGAACGGCGACTACCTCTACGGCAAGAAGCGCTTGCGCGAGATCGACCGGCGCATTCGCTTTCTCACCAAGCGGCTCGACATCGCAGAAGTGGTCGACCCGTCGCTTCATCACGGCCGCGACCAGGTGTTCTTCGGCGCGACGGTCACCTACGCCAACGAGCGCGGCGAAGAGCGCACGATCACGATCAAGGGAATCGACGAGGCCGACAGCAGCCACGGCGAAGTGAGCTGGATCGCGCCGATCGCGCGCGCACTGCTGAAGTCGAAGGTGGGTGACGAGGTGACGCTGATGACGCCGGGCGGGCTGGAGAAGATCGAGGTGCTCGAGGTGAGCTATCCAGCGCCTGAGCCACATTGAGCATCGGGCCGGTGACGAGCGAGAAACTCGCGTGGTCACCGGCCGTCTGCAACACCCTGAGCGTGCCAGGCCCCCCGCGCTGCGCCACTCGACGGCGGCTGGTGCAACGCACTGACGCAGAATTTACGTTCTCGAGGTGACCGATTGGCGGCAGAAAGTCGCCGTCTCCGAGTGATTTATTCCCATGCGCCGCGTGCTGCGGATAATCGACCCATGCCGACCGACCTTCCTGCCGACGACCGCCTTCCCAAAGCCCTGCTCGACGCCATCGGCCAGCGCGGCGGAACGCGCTCCTTCCCGGCGAACGCGATTCTCATCAACGAAGGCGACTCCACCGACTCGCTCTACATCGTTCTCTCCGGCCGGGTCAAGGCTTACTCGAGCGCCGACAACGGGCGCGAGATCATCTTGAGCGAGCATGGTCCGGGCGAATACTTGGGCGAGCTGTCGATCGACGGCGAGCGGCGCTCGGTGTCGGTGAAGACGCTCGAGCCCACGAGCTGCTGCGTCGTTCAGGGCTCGGAGCTGAAGCAGTTTTTGGCCGAGCAACCTGACTTCGCGCTGCACCTGACGCTCAAGCTCATCCGCATGGTGCGGCGCCTCACCGAGCAGGTGAAGAGCCTCGCGCTGCAGGACGTCTACGGCCGCGTGGTGCGCGTGCTGACCGACATGTCCGAGGCCGACGGCACTCAGCGCGTCGTGCGCCAGAAGCTGACGCAGCAGGACATTGCCGACCGCGTCGGCTCGTCGCGCGAAATGGTCAATCGCATCATGAAGGAGCTGACGGTGGGCGGCTACGTCTCGGTGCGCGACGACAAGCAGCTCGTCATCTGCAAGAAGTTGCCTGCGGCTTGGTGAACGCTTTGCTCCGGCGCCCAAGCGCAGTGAAATAGTTCACTCGTCTTCGATGCGTTTAACCGCGACGCGGCGTGCTAACGTGCGCGCCAATCGAAGCGCGTCGGGAGAACAAGCATGTGGCGACGAACTCGCAGGCAGACCGCGCGCCTGCAAAAACTGCATGGCTGGGTCGGCAGCGTCGACCCATTTGCGGCGCCTTTCACGGCCGCCGAAGCAAGCGCATTGCAGCACCGCATGCAAGGCGACGTGGTGCTGTCATCGGACGGCGGCTATGCGTCGGCACGACAGCTGTCGAACTACGCGTTCCAGAACTTCCCGCTGCTGATCGCGTATTGCGAAGTCTTCGCCGACGTCCACGCCTGCCTCGCGTTCGCCCACCAGCATGGCCTGTGGGTCACGACGCGCTCGGGTGGCCACAGCACGGCGGGCTTCTCGACCAACAACGGCATGGTCATCGACACCAGCCGGATGAACGGCGTCTACGTCGACCCGCAGGCCAAGCAAGCGGTCGTCGGCCCAGGCACCAACTGGGCGCATCTCAACGCGACGCTGGCCGACTACCAGCTGCATGTGCCCACGGGGGTTTGCGGCGATGTCTGCGTAGCCGGCTTCATGCAAGGCGGCGGCTAAGGCCTCACCTCGCGCAAGTTCGGCATGAACTGCGACAACGTCGTCGAGATGCTGGTGATGCTCGCCGATGGTCGCATCGCGCGCGCCAGCGAGAAGGTCAACGACGACCTGTTCTGGGCGATGCGCGGCGGCACCGGCAACAATTTCGGCATCCTGTTGCAGGCCACCTATCGCTTGGAGCCGCTGCGCCGGCTGTGGGGATTCGGCTTGCGCTGGACGATCGACCAGGCACCTGCCGCAATGGTCGCGATGCAGTCGGGCTACATGGCGAACGGCGTCAGCAATGATCTCGGCTACATGGGTGCTTTCGTTTTCGAAAGCCAGCCCGAGGGCAAGCCCGCGCTGCCGGTGCTGATCATGCGCGGCGTCTACTGGGGTTCGCGCGCCGACGGCCTGAAGCTGCTGCAGCCCTTGCTGAAGGACACCGGCGCGACGCTGCAGCTCGACCGCGAAGGCAGCTACAACGAGCTCAACGACTGGCTCTTCGAAACGCCCGAGCCGGTGCCCAACTGCCCCGACCTCGCGCGCGAAGACAAGCAGTCGACGATCATCGCCAAGCGCTTGAAGCTCAAGGACTGGAAAAAGGTCTGCGAGCGCTTCGCCGCGAGCCCGAACCCCTGGAGCTGCTTCGCGATCGAGCCCTACGGCGGCAAGATCAACGAGCTGCCGCGCGAAAAGACCGCATTCATCCATCGCGACGCCGACATGGACTTCTTCGTCGACGTGTTCTGGATGACCGACCAGCAGCAACGCGAGATTCAAGCCTGGCTCGACGACTGCATGCGCCTGCTCGACGGTGTCGGCAATGGCGAGAGCTACCAGAACTACCCGCGCATCTCGCAGCTCGACTACCGCAAGCGCTACTGGGCCGAGGCGTTCGATCGGCTGCTCTACATCAAGCGCAAGGTCGACCCGAAGAACTTCTTCCACTACGCGCAAAGCGTGTCGCCGGCGAAGGGGCAGAAGTGGCCCAAGGTCGCGAAGGGCGATGTGGTCGTGGTGGAGGCGTGGAGTCCGGCGGCGATCGCGATCGACATCTGATGGCTGAATTGCATCGACCCATGCACACGCTGCTCGACATCTTCTTCAACCCGCCGATGGCCATCGCGCGGCTCGGCGCGAGCCCGACGCCGCTCGAATCGTTCGAATGGACAAGCTCGCGTGCCGCGCATGGCGGCGTGCAGACGGTCATCGCGCCGGCGCTCAGCTTCACGGTGCGCGACGACGGCAGTCTCGAGCCTCATCTGCCGAAGTCGATCCGCTTCAAGGACGACGACGGCTCGGTACGGCCGGTCGCGCCGTTCTTCGAGCTGTGGGGCCGCTTTCAATCGCCGCATGACGGCAGCGTCGAAGAGCTGCCATTGACGCCATCGCGGCTGCATGAGCTCGGCATCACGATGAAGCACATCGCGATCGAGGTGACGGCGAGCAATTTCAAGGCGGCGCGGCGCGTCACCGATTCGGTGAGCGGCGTTTCCGACATGGGCTGCAGCTTCACCGCGCGCGTCGACATCGGCGGCGACGATCACGCCAAGCATGTCTTGAACGCGTTCAGCCGCCACAACTCGGGACAGCAGCCGCTCGTCTCGCCCGACAGGCCGATCCCGCTCGGCGTGGTGCAGTGGATTCGGCCGCGCAGCGGTTCCACGAGTCATGCCGAGCAGGTCGACTTGAGCGTGCTGCGGCTGCGCTTCACGCCCGCGATCGGCACGGTCTACGGGCCGCCGCGTGCGGTGGTCGGCAGCGATCGGCAAGCGATCACCGGGCCGATCGACGTGTTGCAGCTCGCCGGCACGCTCGAAGGTCGCATGCACACGATCGTGCCGCCGGCGAATCGCATCTTGAGCGATGCGACGCCATGGTCGACCTATCGCATGGTGACCGGCCTGTACGACGACCCGCAGCCGCAGGACGGCTACGACGGCTCCGACGACGGCGACAGCACTTCATGGGGTGTCGTCGACGACAGCTGCGACGCGTTGATCACGGCGACGCTCGCCTGGCGCGACCAGCGCTATCGGGCACATGCGCGCGTATTTGCCGGACCGCCCGCGTTCGCGCCCGATCGGCGGCCGTTCTACGGCGTCAACGACGACCTCGATGATCGCGATCTTCCGCTCGTGAAGGTGACACGCGAGAACTTCGATGAGATCAAGGACGAGGTCGTCGAATTGTTCCGCCGCGTGTTCGAGTCGGCGGCCTCGCTCAACCTCGACCAGGCGCGCACCGAGGGATTGCAGGACAACGCGGCGAAGACCGCTGCGACCGGCGCGAGCGAGGCGCTGCCGGCCACTGGGCCGACCAGCATGACGCGCGACGACAAACCGTGGGTCGACCGCGTGCCCGATCTGATGCCGGGTCAGCAGGCATCGGTGTTCAGCACGACGAGCTCGCGCGGCGACAGTTTGCCGTTCACCGAGGTCGTGCCGTTCGTGCATTCGCAGCTGATGGACGAGACGATCCTGATCGACTTTCTGCGTCGTCGCCACATGCATGTGCGGCGCTTGCTGCGCCCGCCGTTCGGATTGATCGGCGAATGGGCCGACGAGCCCGGCCCCGACCCAAACCCGGCGTTTCGCGACCCGCGCGTGCTGCGCGACGTGCTGCACGACATGCGCATGCCGCCGTACATGCGCGACGCGTACTACGTGCCGCTGTCGCTGACGCGGCGGCAGTATCAAATGATGATCGGGTTCCTCGATCTGCTGGCCGAGGAGGGGAGAACACCATGAGCGCGGAGTTCAAGCCGCGCAATCGCACCGCGCGCGCCGCGGTCGTCGGCAACCCGGCGAGCGCGCGGCTCGATGCGAGCGTCGCGAATTGCTTTCCCGGACTCGAGCTCGACGTGCGCAATCTCGAAGGCCGCTTCTTTCCCGGCCTGCTGTTTCGCGTCGTCACCGCGCCCGCCGCGCCGGTCGCGCAGGCGCTGCCGAACCAGGCCGGCATTCGCCTCGCCGCAGTCGAATGGCAGAACGAAACGATGCTGCCCGAGCGCAGCGAGCTGCCATGGGTGCAGACACTGCTCGCGCAATTGAGCGGCGACATCGGCAACACGCTCAGCGATGGCCGCTGGTACCTGCAGTGGATCGAGCAATCGGGCAAGCGCATTTCAACCGAGCAGCCAAACGGCAAGCCCTACGACGGCGAGACGGTGTGGAGATTCCTGCGCAGCATCGCGCTCGAGCCGCTGTTGACCATCAGCCTCGTGCGGCGCGATGCGAGCGAGCCGCGGCCGACGGTTCAGCTCAGCGGCTACCGCCGCCGCTACACCACGCCGGCCGGCGTCATCGCGGTCGACTACGAGCCCGGCGAGCTGACGCAAAGCCTGTGCAATCCGTGGCAGCACGACTTCCGCGATTGCGCCTGCTACTACTGGGCATCCAACCATCCGGATGTCGTGATGGGCGAGGCCAGCGGCGCAACGATTCCTGGCGGCGACCCGAAGGACCCGACCACGGCGCTGACCTACCTCGACTGGCTGCGCCGCGACCGCAGTCCCGCCGGCGCTGTGGCGGCGCCGGTGACACGCTCGGCCGCGCGTGAAGACCAGATCGATCACTTCGAGATCAACCAGCGCTGGCAGGAACTCGAATTCGTGATTGGCGGGCGCGAGATCGGCGCGGTCTACACGCCGCCGAGTCCCGACCATGCGCAGCCGTACGCCGATGCGGCGGAGATGATCCATGCGCTCGAGAACGAGCTCGCGCCGATGGAGTTGACGCTCGCGCTCGAATACCTGTATTCGATGTTCTCGCTGAAGTCGATGCGCGAATTGCCGAAGGACCGCTGGTCGACGCTGGCCGATGACCTCGCAGCCGTGCGGCAGTCGTTGATCATCGTCGCGGCGAGCGAGATGACGCACCTGCGCTGGGTCAATCAGTTGCTGTGGGAGCTCGACCGCGCCGGCTTCTATCCGCATGGCAAGCATTACGCGCCGGTGCTTCGCCACAGCGCGCACGGGCCGATCGGCTTGAAGGGCTTGCATACGCCGGGCTTGCGCGTGCTCGACTACGAAGCGCTCGACGCGTATGTGCGTGTCGAGCGGCCCGGCGGCAAGCTCGACACGGCGTATGCGCGCTGCGTCGCGACGCTGGAACAACGCGACCGCTATCCGAGCCATCTTTACGAGCTTGCGGTCAAGATCGACAGCGACGGCATGCTGCACTACGAGCGCTTCCGCGAAATGCGGCGCATTCTGAACACCTATCGCGGCGCCGGCGCGCCGTGGCCGTATCTGCGCGACATTCGCCTCGGCACACCCGATGAGACGAAGGTCGCGCTCGACGCCTATCGCTCGCTGCTGGCGGCGCTGCACGATGCTTACGTCAACGAAGCGGCGCAGCGATTCGACGCGGCACAAGTTGCGATCGCGAGCGCGCGCAAGACGATGGATGTGCTGAACCGCGAAGCCGAGGCGCTCGCGGGGCGCGGCATCGGCGTGCCGTTCTTCGACGTGAAATGAGCGTCATTTCGATACTCCCGGTCGCCACGTTCCAGCGGCGCACCTTCAGCGGCCCGACCGAAGCGCGCTGCTTCGACACCGAGCACGGCACGCATGCGCTGCTCGTCGACGGCTCGCGGGTCTACGACGTCCCGGCCGATTTCGAGTCGCGATTGAACGAAGCCGCGCAGCGCGGCCCCGCCGCGGAGCGCGGGCTGCTCGCCTCGCTCGGTCTGCTCGGTGATCCAGCCATCGATGCACCGCTCGCACCGCCCGTCGTCAACGCGCTCGCGCTCGCCGTGTCCGAGCATTGCAACCTCGCATGCGGCTACTGCTACGCCGACGGCGGCAGCTTCGGCGCCAACGCGCCCAAGCACATGAACTGGGACGTCGCGCGGCGCGCGGTCGACGATCTGCTCGCGCGCGTGCCGGCCGGCGGCAGCGCGAGTCTCGCGTTTCTCGGCGGCGAGCCGCTACTCAACCGCGATGTGCTGCGCCGCGCGACCTTGCACGCGGCAACGCTGGCCGCAGAGCGCGGCGTGTCGATGCGCTTTTCAATCACGACGAACGCGACGGTGTTGAACGCCGACGACGCGGCCTTCCTCGCGCAGCATGCGTTCAATGTCACGGTCAGCATCGACGGCGAGCGCGAGCTGCACGACGCGCTGCGGCCGACGCGTGGCGGCGGCGGCAGCTACGAGCGCATCGTCGCGCGACTGGGTCCTTTGCTCGGCAGTGACTTGCGTGTGAGCGCGCGGCTCACCGTGACGCCGCGCCACACCGCGCTGCGCGCGACGCTCGAGCACTTGATGGCGCTCGGCTTTCACAGTGTCGGCTTCTCGCCCAGCCTGTCGTCACGCGACCCGGCCTTGCAGCTCTCGGCCGGCGAGCTCGATGCCTTGCTCACGCAAATGATCGAATGCGCGAACGAGTTCGAGCGCCGCATCGTCAAGGGCGATCCGTACCCGTTCTCCAACATGCTGGCCGCGCTGCAGGAGCTGCACCGCGGCACGCACCGGCCGCTGCCGTGCGGCGCGGGTGCCGGCTATCTGGGCGTGTCGGCCGACGGCGCGTACAGCGCGTGCCACCGCTTCGTCGGCGACCCGCGCGCGGCGATGGGCGACCTCGATCACGGCATCGATGATGCCGCACGCGAGCGCTGGCTGGCGAGCCGCCATGTCGATACGCAAGAGCCTTGCCGCAGTTGCTGGGCGCGTTATCTGTGCGGCGGCGGCTGCCATCATGAAGTGCTCAACCGCGGCCGCGTCGCCTGCGACTTCATCCGCGGCTGGCTGGCCCACGCGCTGGCAGCTTATGTGCGCATCGCCGAACAGCGGCCTGACTACTTCCGCTGAGAAAGCCAGAGAAGTGTTGTCGTCACAGGCACCGGCCAAGCCGGCCTTTGGCCGGCATGATCTATCGCACAGCTCCCCCAGCCCCCTCGCGGAGGGGGCTGGGGGAGCGGTGCGATAAGTCATGCCGGCCGCAGGTCGGCTTCAACATAGGTCGCCCAGCTTTTCATGCCTCCCCGCCTCCTCGAAGTCACTGATGTCACCGTGGTTGGCGGCGGGCCCGCCGGCGCGGCGAGCGCGATTCGCCTGGCGCAGCTCGGTCATCGTGTCGTGCTGGTCGAGCGCGCCGAGCGCGGCCGGCCGCATGTCGGCGAGTCCTTGCCGCCAACGGTGTTGCCTCTGCTGCAAACGCTCGGCGTAGGCGAGCGCGTTGAGGCGGCGCGCTTCTTGCGCCCGCGCGGCGCGATCGTGCAGTGGGATGGTGTGCTGCGCGATGTGCGCGACGATGCGCGCGATGAGCCGGGCTTTCAAGTCGATCGCGGGCGCTTCGACGCGCTGCTGCTCGACGCGGCCTGCGCGTGCGGTGTCACGCTGTTGCAGCCGGTGGCCGCTGCCGAGCCGCAGCGCGATGGCGGCGCATGGACAGTGCCCTTGCGCGACCGCCGCGTTGTGCGCTCGCGCGTCGTCGTCGATGCGCGCGGCCGGCGCTCGATGGCGGGCTCGCAGCCGGCCACCGTCGCGCTGTACGCGTATTGGCGCGACGTGAATCACATCGATCCGCGCACCCGCGTCGAGGCGAGTCGCGATGCGTGGTACTGGGGCGCGCCGCTGCCCGATGGCCCGTTCAACGCGACGGTGTTCATCGATGCGGCGCGCTGTGCCGGCTTGCCGCGTGCGCAACGCGCGCTGCTGTATCGCGAGTTGCTGGCCGAGTCGACGCTGTTGCGCAAGCTGTTGAACGAATCCTCGCCCGACGAGGTGCAGGTGTGCGACGCGAGCGTGCGGACCGAGTCCGAGCCTGCACCCGACGGCCTGCTGCGCGTTGGCGAAGCGGCGTTCACGATCGATGCCTTGTCGTCGCAAGGCGTTCAAGCCGCGTTGCGCAGCGGCATCCAGGCGGCGGTCTGCGCCCACACGATGCTGCAGCGCCCGAGCTCCGCGGCGCTCGCGCATCGCTTCCATGCGGAGCAGGCGACGCGCACCGCACGCCATCATGCGCAGCTGGCGCAAGGGTTCTACGCCGCCGCGGCACGCCACCACGGCAGCGCGTTCTGGCAAGCGCGCGTCGATGCGGGCATTGCGCCACGCGTGACGACCGAGTCGCGTGCATGGCCCGCACTCGATGCGATGCTGACTGTCGACTCGCGTGTGCGCTGGACCTGCGTCCCGGCGCTCGACGGCGAGTGGATCGCCCTGCGCGATGCGATCGATCACCCGAGCCTCGATGGTCCCGCGATTGACGCCGTTGCGCTCGCCGATCCGAGTTGCCGAGCTGCTGCGGCTGTGGAGCCACACCCATGGCGACGAGCGTGCCTGTGCGCTGCTCGAGAAGCTGTGGCGTCAGGAGCTCGTTGGCCCGGCCGCGTAGTGAAGCGTCGCCGCTTGTGTCGGCTGGAATTCCTCGCCGCGTTCGCGGTAGCGCGCCGCGATGCTCTGGATCGCGCGCCGCTCCCACGCGCGAGCGCGTTGTGAGCGTGCCAACGTCAGCGCATGCTGCAGATGCGATTCGCTGAGCGCGTCGCCATCGACCTCGCGCAGCAGCTCACCTTCGACGCGCAGCAACTCGGGCTCGAGCCAACGCTCGCCGGTGTCTGCGATGCCGGCCTTCGCAGCGTCGATCCAGTGGCGCGCGGCGACGAGGTCGCCAAGTCGCGCGTGCACCGATGCACGCAGCATCTCGTAGAACGGCCGGTAGTTGCGCGCGCCGGTCGCCCACCACTGACGCGCGCCCGCATCGAGCGTCGTGAGACCCGTCGCGGTGTCGCCGCTGAACGATTGGGCTGCGCCGAGAAAGAAGCGCCCGCCGCCTTCCATCAGCGGGAAGCCATGCCGCTGCCCGAGCTCGATCGCGCGCTCGGCCACCGCGGGCAACTCGCGCCAGTCGCCGCGCAGTGCGAGCAGCAGGCCGGTGAACACCAGCGCCTGCGCGAGGCTGTGCGCATGGTTCAAGGTCTCGGCCCACGCCAGGCCTTCGCGCTGCACCTCGAGCGCCGCATCGGGCTTGTCGAGGACGAACAGCGTCAGCGACAGGAAGTTGCTGGCGGTGACCTTGTGGTCGATGCCGAAGGTGTAGGCGAGCTGCGCATGCGCGCCCGGGTCGTACAGGCCGATCGCGCGCTCGAGATGGAACAGCGCCGTGACGGGATCGCCGACATGGAACGCGACCGCGCCGACCGCACGATGGCCGATCATTTCGAACGTGCGGTCGCGCGCCTTCAACGCGACTTGCAGCAGCTGCTGCGCCGGCGCTTCGGCAGCGTCGAACTGGCCGCGCACCATGTGGTACGAATACAGGCCGTTGAGCGCAGGGATCAGTCGCGCGGTGTCGGCCTGCGCTCGCGCGAGCGCGCAGGCGCGCTCGTAGGCCGCGCCGGTTTCAGGAGCTGCCACGCCGCGCGTCGCGCGCAACGCGCTGGCGCGCGGGATTTGCAGGCTGAGCTCGAGCCGATCGCGCAATGCAGGATCGGCCAGTGCGGGGAGCAGCGCGAGGCCGGCGTCGAGATGCGCCAGGGCTTCGTTCACCGCCGATTGGGTCAGTGCCCGGTCACCGGCGCGCTGCCAATGCGGAATCGCTCGCGAGGCGGCGCCGGCTTCGGTCAGGTGCCGAGCCAAGGTCTCGGGCTCGGCCTCGACGATGCCGGGGAAATTCGCCTCCAGCGCGTCGGCGATGCGGAGGTGCGTTTGCTGCCGCGTCATGCGCAACATCGAGTCTTCGGCCGCAGCCTGCAGCAGCGCGTGGCGAAACGCGTAGCGCACCTGCGGCGGTGTGCCTTGGCGGCGCAGCATGTCGGCGTCGACGAGGTGATGCAGCGCCTGCGTCAACGCGGCCGGCGCGCTGTCGCTGACCGCCGCCAGCAGCTCGAACGAGAACTCGCGGCCGAGCAGCGCCGCGACTTGAGCCAGCGGCTTGATTCGGCCGAGCCGATCGAGGCGTGCCAGCAGCGACGCATGCAAGGTGGCCGGCACCTCGATGGTCGCCGCGCTGCCGCCCGAGGCGGCCGACTCGACGACGGCCTTGGTGATTTCCTCGGCATACAGCGGCACGCCGTCCGCGGTTTCGACGATGCGCTCGATCAGCGCCGCCGGCAGGGTGTGCTCGCCGGCGATCTGCAGCACGAGTTCGCGCACCGCATCGGCACTCATGCGTTCGAGCGTTAGCGTGCTGGCGAGCGCATCGCTCGGCCACGGCGCGGCGAAATCGGGGCGCGCGGTCAGCACCGTCAGCATCCGCGTGCGCGGCAAGCCCTGCAGCACGCGTTGCAGCAGACCGAGGGTCGAGGGGTCGGCCCAGTGCACGTCTTCCCACACCAGCAGCAACGGCCTCGCGCGCGACGCCATGGCGCTCCAATCGAGCAGCAAGTTCTGCGTGGCCTGCATCAACAGCGGCGGCGCCATCGAAGCGACCGGTGCGGCCGCCTCGGAGTCGGGCGCGATCAGTGCAGCGAGCAGCGGCAGCGCGTCGTCGCGGTCATCACATGCCGCGCTCAGCAGCGGCCGCAAACGCTCCGCGATGTCGTGCGCCAGCGCGTCGGGGCTCAGGCCAGCGCGGTGGGCAAGGTGCTGCGCGATCGGGTGCAGTGCGGTGTGGCGATGGAACGCCGAGCAGCGCAGCACGATCACCTCGCTCGCGCGGCCCTGCACCGCGGCGCACAGTTCGTCGACCATCCGCGTCTTGCCGATGCCGGCTTCGCCAAGCAGCGCGACGCTACGGCTGTGCCCGTCGCGGACACGATCCCAGGCCTGCTGCAAGGCCTGAAGGTGACCGGCGGGATCGATCAGGCGCGTGCGGCGCTGTGCACGCCGCTCGGTCGGATCGCGCTCGCCGAGCACGCGCGACAAGCGCAGTGGCCGGCTCGCGCCCTTGAGCTCGTGCGTGCCGCGGTCTTCGATCGCGAAACGGCCTTGCAGCAGACGCAAGGTGTCTTCGCTGACGACCACGCTGTCGGCTTCGGCGCACGCCTGGATGTGCGCCGCGAGGTTCGGCGTCTCGCCGAGCGCCAGCGTCTCGCGGCGCTCGTGGCCGCCGACGTCGCCCATGACGACCAGGCCGGTGTGGATGCCCACGCGCACGGCCACGTCGACGCAGAAGCGATGCTGCAATTGCGGACCGAGCCGGCGCATCGCCTGCACCAGCGCGAGTCCGGCGTGGACTGCACGCTCGGCATCGTCTTCGAGCGCCGCGGGGTAGCCGAAGTAGACGAGGATGCCGTCGCCGAGGTACTGCGCGATGTGGCCACCGAGCGGGCGCAGCACCTTGGCGCATTCGTCTTGATAGGCGCGCACGAGGTCGTGCAGATCTTCGGGGTCGAGCTGGCTCGCGAGCTTGGTAGATCCGGCGAGGTCGCAGAACATCACCGTCAGGCGGCGGCGCTCGGCCGGCCCGCCCGCATCGTCGACGAGCACCAGCACTTCGCCGTCTTCATCGCGCGCGATGCGCTGACCGCGGATCAGCTCTTGCTTCAGATCGGCGAGCGCAGCGGGGTCGAGACCGAGCTCGCGCTGCAGCGTGCCGTAGGTGAGGCGCCGGTGGCGTCTGAGCAGCGCGATGGCGGCCTTCAGCACCTGCTCGAAACTCGTCTGCGACACGCCGCGCCTCCGTCTGGCTCGCTCGCCTCCAATGCGAGGCGGCGCGGGCCAGTATAGGGGCCGGTTTCGGCAGGCGCCACGCTGGCGCCGGCGATATCAGGGTGTTGCCGAGCGGTGCGTCGGGCGGTCGAGCAAGTCCATCAGATCGACCGCCATTTGCTCGAGGTTGATCGAGGCGGCGGCGGCCGAGCGCGTCCACAAGCGCGTCAGCCAGCCGCGATTCGCGCTGGTGATGGAGTGCATGCGGTCGGGCCGATGCGACGGCTGCAGCAGCTTCTCGACCCGCACGACGCCTTCGTCTTCGGGATGCGGCATGCAGCAAAAGCCGCAGCGGCGCATCAGCGAGAGCATCGGCGTGTTGTCATCGAGCACATCACCGCGCAACCAGCGCAGGCCGCGATGCCGCGCCGACTCGATCAGCGCGGCGACGGCCAGCTCGCCGATGCCGCGGCCCTGCCAGCGGTCGCTGACCACGAGCGCGAAGTCGGCGCAGCGGGTGCTGCGGTCGATGACGAAGCGCGCATCGCCGACGATCGTTTCGATGCCGTCGGCAACGGCGGTGACGACGAGCGCGAGGTGGCGTTGCCAGTCCATCTGCGCCGGCCGCGTCAGCAGGCTGGCCGACGGGTCTTTGACGACGCTACGGAACCAGCGTTGACGCGTCTGGCGCGACAGCCCGACGGTGAAGTCGACGAGCAGCATTTCGTCTTCCGGCAGCAGTGCGCGCAAAGTGATGCGTGTGCCGTCGGGCAAGGTCCAAATCTCGATCAGGTGGCCTGGACCGGCCTGCGCCTCCGCGCTGTCCAGGGTGAGCAGGTCGTTGTTCATCGTCGCCTCGTGGGTTGCTCAAGCGTGCCGGCATGGTGGCAGCAGGCTTGCCCGGGCACGAGGAACAATGTCGATGCGCAGGAGTGAACTATTTACACGAGCGGGTCAAGGCTTGATCCGCGCGACCCGCAGCACGGCGGCCGAGCGCTTCAAAGTGCGGATCACCTCGGCCAGATGCAAGCGGTCGCGCACGCTGAGCAGCAGGCGCAGCTCGGTCGACTCGGACGCCGGCTCGTCGCCCATGTCGATGTGGGTGATGTCGGCTTCGGCCGCAGCGACTGCGGCGGCGACTTCAGCGAGAACGCCTTTGCCGTTCTTCAGCAGCAGCGTGATGCCGGTCTCGAAAGCGCGCGTGGGCTGCTCGGCCCAATCGACCGCCATCCAGCGCTCGCTGTCTCGCTCGTACAAACGCTTGCCGACGCCGCACTCGGCGGTGTGAACAACGAGCCCTTCGCCGCGTCCGAGGTAGCCGACGATCGCGTCGCCGGGAATCGGCCGGCAGCACGGCGCCATCCGCACCGACGCGCCTTCGCTGCCGTCGATCAGCACCATGCCTTGCG
>VBCQ01000185.1 GCA_005882155.1 Betaproteobacteria bacterium | reverse complement strand
TCGGGTAGCCGGCGCGCCACGCATCGGCGAACGCAGCCCAATCGACGTTCAAGCCCTTGGCGCTCGCGAGCAACTCGCCTTCGCGAATGATCGACGCTCGCCAATCGACGACGGTGCCGAACACATCGCACACCAAGGCCTTGATCGATCGGGGATCGAATGCTGTCATCGCATCGCTCCTGAAACAATTCAACGCGCAGAGTTTGGCACGTCGATTGCTCCGATCAGAGGATGACACGCGCCTCTTCGCAGGCTGCCTCCTCCGACATCGCCGTCACCGGCGATGACGACCGTCTCGCGCTCGAAGGCGTGCTGGACATACGCACGCTCGCCGACGCGCAGCGCGCGTTGCGACCGCGGCTCGAGCGGCACCCCAAGCGGTCGCTCGACATCGGCAATCTGCGTGGGCTCGACACGCCCGGCGCGCTGTTTCTGTGCGGGCTGCGCGAGCGCGGCGTGCAGCTCACGGGCACGCTTGCCGAGCACCAGTCGCTGCTCGATCTGGTCTGCGGTCTCGATCTGAAGCCGTTGCCGAAGACAGCATCGGTTCCGCGCTGGCGCGAGCTCGTGATCCAGCTCGGCAAGGGCGCCGACGACGCATGGCACGACATGCACGACATCATCACCTTCGTCGGACGCGCGGCGAACGCGACCGGACTCGCGCTGATCAAGCCGCACTTGCTGCGGCCGGCGTCCATCTCGCGCCAGGTCAGTGAAACCGGCATCAACGCGCTGCCGATCGTCGGCCTGATGGCAGTGATGATCAGCGTCGTCATCGGCTACCAGGGCGTCGCGCAGCTGCGCCAGTATGGCGGCGAGGAATTCACGATCGATCTCGTCGCCGTGTCGATGCTGCGCGAGATGGGCGTGCTGATCACCGCGATCATGGTCGCCGGCCGATCGGGCTCCGCGTTCACCGCAGAGATCGGCGTGATGAAAGCGCGCCAGGAGATCGACGCGCTCGAGGTGATGGGCCTCGCACCGCTGCACATGCTCGTCGTGCCGCGGCTCATCGCTCTCGTCATCACCTTGCCGCTGCTGACCTTCTTCGCCGACGTGATGGGGATCATCGGCGGCGCGATGATCTCGCAGTGGCTGCTGCACGTGGCACCGCTGCAGTACCTCGATCGCGTGCACCACGCGGTCGACACGAGCGACTTGTTCGTCGGCCTCGTGAAGGCGCCGGTGTTCGCCTTCTTCATCGCGATCATCGGCTGCATGCATGGCTTGCGCGTCAAAGGCTCGGCGGAAAACGTCGGCCGCGAAACGACGCGCGCCGTCGTCAAGGCGATCTTTCTGGTGATCGTGCTCGACGCGCTGTTCTCGGTGTTCTTCGAAAGGGTCGGGCTGTGAGGGCGAAGGCTACGCGAGGCAAGCCGATCCTGTCGGCGCGCGGCATCGTCAACCGCTTCGGCGCGCAGCAGGTGCACGACCACATCGACCTCGACATCGCGGACGGCGAGATCATCGGCATCGCCGGCGGCTCGGGCTCGGGCAAGTCGGTGTTGTTGAGGACGCTCGCCGGACTGCACCGGCCGAACAGCGGCGCGGTGACCATCGACGGCAAGCCGGTCGACTCGCTCGACGCGGCTCAAAAGGCCTCGCTGTTCGGCGTGCTGTTCCAGCAAGGCGCGTTGTTCTCGTCGCTCTCGGTCGCGAACAACATCATGCTGCCGATGCGCGAGCACACGAAGCTGCCGGCCGATGTGCAGGAGCATGTCGCGGCGATGAAACTCGCACTCGTGGGCATGCCGGCCGACAGCGGAATCAAGCTTCCGTCGGAGCTGTCGGGCGGCATGGTCAAGCGCGCGGCACTCGCGCGTGCGCTCGCCCTCGACCCGCGGATTCTGTTTCTCGACGAGCCGACCTCCGACCTCGATTCGCTGACCGCGAGCGGCATCGACTCGCTGATCGTGCAGCTGAACGCGAGCCTCGGGCTCACCGTCATCATCGTCAGCCACGACCTCACCACGCTGTTCAGCGTCTGTCATCGCGTCGCCGTGCTCGCCGATCGCAAGATCACCGTCGACACGCTGCCCGCGCTGCGGCGATCCGAGCAGCCGTGGATCCACGAGTTCCTGCACGGGCCGCGGGCCGAGGCGGCGCTCGCCGCGAGAAAGATGTAGCCATGGAATCGGACAAGCACTATTTCATCGAAGGTCTGTTCATCATCGGCGTGTCGATCGCAGCGGCATTCGCCTTCGTCTGGCTCGCCAACGCGGGCCATCGTGACGACGTGCTGTATCGAATTCACTTCACCGAATCGGTCAGCGGGCTTTCGCTCGGCGACCCGGTGAAGTACCGCGGCGTCGATGTCGGGACCGTCAAGTCGATGGGCATCGACACGGACGATCCGCGCCGCGTGCAGGTCGACGTCAAGCTGCACAAGGATGCGCCGGTGAAGACCGACACCCGCGCGACCCTCAAGCTCAAGGGCATCACCGGCACGGTGTACATCGAGCTCGACGGCGGTGCGCCGAACACGAAGCTGCTGGTCGCGCAGACGCCGCAAGGCCAGATCCCCGAGATTGAAGCGGGGCGCAGCACGCTCACGACCGTGCTCGATCAACTGCCCAAGGTCGCCGACCAGTTGCCGAAGGTGATCGAGAAGTTTTCGGCGCTCGAGAACCAGGGCAAGAAGGTGCTGTCGGACGTCGGTGAGGTCACCACCAAGGTCAAGGAAGATCCGTCATTGCTGCTGCGCCGGCCGAAGGACAAGGACAAGAAAGCCGAGAGCGAGCGCTGATCCACGAGACGACGGTTCCGTTGCAACTACGAGCGCTGGCGCAGGCGCTCGATGCGGTTGCGCGCCGCGCGAGCGACGAAGGCGCGCTCGAAGACGTTGGCATGCGAGAACAACTGCCGTCCTTGCGCTTGGCAGGCGTCCTGAATCTTCGCGAGCTCGGCGCGCGGCAGCTGCGTCTGCGCCTTTTCGGCAGCAGCAAGCAATTCGTTCGCCTTTGCCGAATCGACACCTTGTTTGTAAGAACTACCAATGAACGCGAACGAATCGGTGACGATGGGCAACAATTGCTCCTCAGCCGCTGGGTCGCCGCGGCGCACCCGCTGTGCCAGCGGCTCGGCACGCACCTTCAGCGCAGCCACGCAGTAGGCCGACTGCTCGGGCGTCGGCTCGGCATGCGCCGAGGGCACTGCGATCGAGAGCGCCGCAACGATCGCGACGGTGAACGGCGACCTCAGTGCCAACGTCGATGCCCGCCGTAGTGCCAGCTGCCGCCGATCCAGATGCTCGGCCCGAAGTACGGGCCGCCGTAATACGCCGGTGCCGGCACGTAGTACGCCGGCGCCGGCGCGTAGTACGGGTCGTAGTAGTAGGTGCGTGGTGCTGGGGCCGCGTAGCCGTCATCCGAGCGAATCGGCTCCGAGTATTCATACGGTGCCGAGCCGCGCGACGGCACCGGCGTGCCGATGCGGCTGCCCGCTCGCGGCGCCGTGCTCACCGCGCCGGCGACGTTGACTTCGAGTGCGATGCGCGAGCCGGGCGCGCCCGGGTCTTGCCCCAAACGAACCGTGCGCTGAGTGCCGGCGTAGTCGTAGACGACGTCGTAGCCGATCAGCCGGTCTTCGTATTGGGTGACGGTTCGGCAGCGCTGCACCGTCGATGTGGCGGCTTGCGCGTTCTCGCGCTCGGCGCTGTCGCCGATGGCAGCACCAGCGACGACGCCGAGACCGGTCGCCGCAGCGCGGCCCATGCCGCCGCCGACCGCATTGCCGATCGCCCCGCCGACCAGCGCGCCGACGATGGCGCCGCCGCCCGATGTGCGCGGTGCGACCCGCACCTGCTCGTCGTTGCAGACCCGCTGTGCCACCGGCGCTTGGCCCAGAACCGGCGTGCTCGACACCACGGTGCCGTATTCGGTAGCGAACGCCGCTGCCGACACGGTGCACAGCAAAGCGGCCAACGGGGTTGTCACAAGAAGATTGCGTCGCATATCAGGTCCTTCCAAGCCTCGATGAACGTCGATTTCGAGAATAACGCGCGAGCCTGTGCACGGATGTCAGCCCGAACGTAAAGCTGGCGATGGCACGCCGCATGCCCCCACTGCAATGAGCGAGTTATGTGAAAAAAGTTGCAGACCGACGGGCCAATGCCCACTCTCGAGTCTTGCCGGAGTCAACAGCGAGCGAGGACTTCAGATGAGCCAGGACGACAAACCACCCGCCGGCCCCGATCTCACTCTGGGGACCGCCCTCTCAGCCCTCGTCGACGGGGGCACGCTGCTCGGTCATGCGCACGGCGAAGCGGTGCTGCTGGCACGCCGCGGCGCCGACGTGTTCGCGATCGGCGCGACCTGCACCCACTACGGCGGGCCGCTGGCCGAAGGGCTGATCGACGGCGACAGCGTGCGCTGCCCTTGGCACCACGCCTGCTTCAGCCTGCGCAGCGGGGAGGCGCTGCGCGCGCCGGCGCTCAATCCGATCCCGTGCTTTCGAGTCGAGCAGCGCGACGGGACGGTCTTCGTGGGCGAGGCGCTTCAGCCCGCCGGCCGCCCGTCACTTGCCGTCGCGCGCATGCCCGAGTCGGTGCTGATCATCGGCGGCGGCGCGGCCGGCAATGCGGCGGCCGAGATGCTGCGCCGCGAGCACTACAGCGGCCGCATCACGATGCTCAGCGCCGACGACAGCGTGCCTTACGACCGCCCGAATCTGTCGAAGCACTACCTTGCCGGCCACGCGCCCGAAGAATGGATTCCGCTGCGCGCGATGGAGTTCTATCGCGAGCACGACATCGACCTGCGCTTGAACGCGCAGGTGGCCCGCATCGACACCGAGTTGAAGCATGTCCAGATGGCCGATGGCAGCCGCCACACCTACGAGGCGCTGCTGCTCGCGACCGGCGCCGAGCCGGTGCAGCTCGACGTGGCCGGCGCGCGGCTGCCGCATGTGGTGACCCTGCGCACGCTCGCCGACTGCCGTGCGCTGATCGCGAAAGTGCTCGCATCGAAGAGCGTCGTCGTCGTCGGCGCGGGTTTCATCGGCCTCGAGGCGGCCGCGTCGCTGCGTGCGCGCAACGTCGACGTGCATGTCGTCGCGCCCGACAAGCTGCCGATGGAGCGCGTGCTCGGCCCGCAGCTCGGCAGCTATTTGCTAGAGCTGCACGAGCAGCACGGTGTGACGTTCCATCTCGGCACCAGCGTGGCGACGATCGACGAGCGCACCGTCACGCTGAAGAACGGCGAGAAGATCGACGCCGAGCTCGTGCTTGTCGGCATCGGCGTGCGGCCGTCGATTGCGCTCGCGCAGCAGGCGGGGCTCGCAATCGAGCGCGGCGTCGTCGTCGACGAATATTTGCAAACGAGCATCGCCGGCATCTACGCCGCCGGAGGCATCGCGCGCTGGCCCGACGCATTAAGCGGCGAGCGCATTCGAGTCGAGCACTGGGTCGTCGCCGAGCGCCAGGGGCAGACCGCCGCGCGCAACATCCTCGGTCGGCGCGAGCGCTTCGACGCCGTGCCGTTTTTCTGGACCGAGCAATACGACGTCACGATCGCCTATGTCGGCCACGCCGAAGGCTGGAACGATGTGCAGATCGACGGCGACCCCGCTGCGCGCGACTGCAGCATCACTTACCGCCGCGACGGCAAGAAGCTCGCCGTCGCGACGGTGCAGCGCGATCTGCAGAGCTTGCGCGCGGAAGTCGAGCTCGAGGGCGCCATCACTCGATGACGTTGGGTACCGCGACCGGCAAGAACAGCGAACTCCACGGGCCGGTGAGCGCCAGCCATTGCTGCCACGCAGCGGAGACTTCCTGCGTCGCCTCGTCTTCGCCGACCAAGCCCGGGTCGGTGCGCGAGCGCTTGAGCATCTCGAGCTGGGTGCGGCTCGCGATGTCGGTCAGGCGGCCCCAGTACTGTCCGGCGTGAGCGCCATCGAAGCTCAGCAGCTCGGCCTGCAGCGTCATCAGGTCGGTGACGTCTTTCGCCTCGACAGCACGCTGCCAAGCCTGTGCCTGCCACGATCGCATCTGCTGCGCGGTCTCGAGCTGCAAGTCGCGGACCGCGCCAGCGCCGCTGAGCCAGGCATCGGTCATCTTCGCGATCGCATCGGCCTGCTGACTGGACCACGCGGTCCAGGGGTCTTGCTCGGCGATCATCGGAGGTCTCCTAGCAAAGAAGTACTTGGTCACCACAGAGAGCACAGATCACAGAGGAGTATTTCTCCCTCTCCCTCTGGGAGAGGGCGGGGGTGAGGGCCAGCGGCATATCCACCACCGCGCCCTCACCCTAACCCTCTCCCAAAGGGAGAGGGAACATTCGCGTGTGCTCCCTCTGTGCCCTCTGTGCTCTCTGTGGTGAAAACAGATTTCACTCATTGTCCAAATGCGGCACCGACCCCTCGGCGGGTTCGCCGGTGTCGGGGTCGATCCAATCGGAGATGCCAATTTCGTATTCGGCTTCCTGCACCGTCTCGCCGGGAGCCTGTGCTTCCTCGTCGGCCAAGTCGCGATCGGCTTGGGCGAGCTCGAAGCTCTCGAAGGGGCCGACCTCTTGCTTGCCGTCGGACGCTCGCCAGTAGTAGCCGTCGGGCCGCGCGATGATGAACTCGCCCGCATCGTCGTCGCTGGCGATCGGCTCCTCTTCGAGCAGCGGCGCAGGCCGCGTCTTCGGCGTCTCGCCCTTCTTCGCTGACTTTCGCTTTGGCGTCTTCGCTGCCTTCGCCATCACCGACTCCTGCTTGCCGCACACGCTGATTGTGGAGTGACGATTGACCGAGATCAACACAGGGTTTTGCATCGTCGCTTGCGATACGGGCACACAGGCTGCTCAATCGGCGCATGGACTTCAAGGACTATTACGCGACGCTCGACGTTCCGAAAGACGCCTCGGCCGACGACATCAAGCGCGCCTATCGCAAGCTCGCCCGCAAGTACCACCCCGACGTCAGCAAGGAGGCGAACGCCGAGGCGAAATTCAAGGAAGTCTCGGAAGCCTACGAGGCGCTCAACGACCCCGAGAAGCGCGCCGCTTACGACGAGGTCGGTAAGCGTTGGAAGCGCGGCCAGGAGTTCCAGCCGCCGCCCGGATGGGACGCGGGTTTCGAATTCAGCGGGCGCGACTTCGAGCCGGGCGAGGCCTTCGATCACAGCGCGTTCTTCGAGGCCTTGTTCGGCCGCCACGCGGGACGCGCGCAGCCCGGTCGCGGCACCCGGCAGGCCCAAGGCGAAGACCATCACGCGAAGATCCTGATCGATCTCGAAGACGCTTACCGCGGCGCGCAGCGCGGTGTCTCGCTGCGCGTGCCGGTGATGGATGCGCAGGGCCGCGTGACGATGCACGAGCGGCGGCTCGACGTGCACATCCCGCAAGGCATTCGCGAAGGTCAGCACCTGCGCTTGGCTGGGCAAGGCGGTCCCGGTGTCGGCAAAGGTACGGCAGGCGACCTGTACCTCGAGGTCGCGTACAAGCCGCACCCGCTCTTTCGCGTCGACGGACGCGACATCTACCTCGATTTGCCGGTCGCGCCGTGGGAGGCCGCGCTCGGTGCCGCGGTGACCGTGCCGACGCTCGACCATCCGCTGCAGTTGACGATCCCCGCGAACTCGGCCGGCGGACGCAAGCTGCGGCTGAAAGGCAAGGGCTTGCCCGGTGAGCCGAGCGGCGACATGTACGCCGTGCTGACGATCGCGTTGCCGCGCGCCGACACCGACGCCGCGCGCAAAGCCTACCGCGCGATGGCCAGTGCCTTCGATTTCGATCCGCGTGGAGAGCTGTATTTGCGCAGTGCGTCGGCGCAGCCCGCGGGTGCGCACTGAGGCGACGACATGTTGTCACCGCAGCGCACCCACCGCATCGCGACAAGGCCCGCAGCCGCGCTGCCGGCCGGCGCGCGCGAGCGCGGCAGCAGCCTGTGGTTGGGTCAGGGCACGCCAAGGTCTGACACCTTGGCGCATTACCAGGAGCTCGAGCGCACGCTGTCTGCGCTGTTCGGTCCGCCGACGCCGGCGCTCGCGCCGACGACCACGCTCGGCGCGTTCATGGACTGGTGGTCCCACCTCGCGCTGTCGCCGGCCAAGCAGTGGGACCTCGCGCAACTGGCCCTCGAGCAGGCGCTGCGCGCGATGCAAATCGGCGTGCGAAGCAGCGCCGACCCATGGCTCGTCGAGCCGCTGCCGCAAGACAAGCGCTTCAACGACCCGCAATGGCGTCAGCGGCCGTTTGCCGTGCTCGCGCAACTCTTCCTTCTGCGCCAGCAATGGTGGCAGCACGCCACCACCGGTGTGCCCGGCGTCACGCGACATCACGAGGAGATGGTCAGCTTCGCGGCGCGTCAATGGCTCGACATGTTCGCGCCGTCGAACAGCGTGCTCGCCAACCCCGCGGTGCTGCGGCGCACGCTCGAAGAAGGCGGCATGAACCTGCTGCGCGGCACGGCCTATGTGCTCGAAGACCTGTGGCGCGACGCGACCGACCTGCCGCCGGTCGGCGCCGAGGGCATCGCGCCCGGCGTCAACGTCGCAATCACGCCCGGCCGCGTCGTGCTGCGCAACCGCTTGGTCGAGCTGATCCAGTACGCACCGACGACGCAGACGACGCACCCCGAGCCGGTGCTGATGGTGCCGGCGTGGATCATGAAGTACTACGTGCTCGACCTCGCGCCGCGCAACTCGCTCGCGAAGTACCTCGTCGATCACGGCTTCACCGTGTTCGCGATTTCGTGGAAGAACCCTGACGGCGACGACCGCGACTTGGGCCTTGCCGACTACTACCGGCTCGGCGTTCGCGATGCGCTGGACGCGATCGCGAAGATCGTTCCCGGCGCGCGCACCCATGCGCTCGGCTATTGCCTCGGCGGCACGCTGCTCGCGATGTCGGCGGCCGAGCTCGGCCGCGCGCGCTCGCCGGCGCTCAAGAGCATCACGCTGCTCGCCGCGCAAACCGATTTCGCCGACCCCGGCGAGCTGTCGCTGTTCATCGACGAAGGCCAAGTCGCGTTTCTCGAAAACCAGATGTGGCGCCGCGGCTACCTCGACAAGCGCGAGATGCAGCGCACCTTCCGCATGCTGCGCTCGAACGACTTGATCTGGTCGTATCGCTTGCTCAACTATCTGCTCGGGCAACGCCAAGCGGTCAGCGAGCTGATGGCGTGGAACGCCGACGGCACGCGCCTGCCCTACCGCATGCATTCGGAATACCTGCGCGCGCTGTTCCTGCGCAATGCGCTCGCGCGCGGCGAGATCCAGCTCGACGGCGCACCGATCAACTTGAGCGACATCCGCGCGCCGGTGTTCAACGTGGCCACGGTACAGGACCACGTCGCGCCGTGGCGATCGGTGTTCAAGCTGCATCAGCTGACCAATGCCGAGCAGACCTTTGTGCTCGCGACCGGCGGGCACAACGCCGGCATCGTCAACCCGCCGGGAAGCGGCGTGAAATCAGGCTATCGGTTGCGCCGCTGGCACCACGAAGAGCGTCTGCTGACGCCGCAAGAATGGATGGACGCGACGCCGCTGGTCGAAGGCTCGTGGTGGCCGGCGTGGGTCGCATGGCTCGCGCAGCACTCGTCGCAGCGCGGGGCGGCGCCGATGCTGGGCGCGCCGCAAGCGGGGCTGCCGGCGCTCGATGCGGCGCCGGGGAGATACGTATTTCTGCGTTGAGGATCAATGCAGGCCGACGACGCGCTGGACTTTCCCGCTGCGACCGCAGCTGCAACGCTCGCCGCAGTGCGCATGCAGCTCCACATCCGCCAACCCTTGCCTGCGCAAATACGCGCCGAGCGCATCACGCGCGCTGTGCAATTCACGCCGCCCCGCATCGCCGTTCGCCGCGACGCGCAACAGCAGGCTGTGGTCGCTCTCTTGAACCAGCTGAAAGTCGTAGACGCCGGCAACGTCTTCGAGCACCGTCGTCAGTGCGAGCGGCAGCAGACGCACCGTGTGGCCGCTGTCGTCGTTCAATAGCAGCGCGTCGTCGATGCGCCCTTCGACCTCGATCGTCGGCAGCGGCGAGCCGCAGCGGCACGGCTGCGCGGCGATGGTGATGCGGTCGCCGAGCTCGTAGCGGATCAAGGGCTGCACATGGTTGGCGAGATTGGTCAGCAAAGTCTTGCTGCCGGTCTCGCCTGGCGGCACCGCGCGGCCCTGCGCGTCGACCGATTCGAGGATCACCCAGTCGCTGTTCAAGTGCAACGCGCCGCATCGGCACTCCGACGCGAGCGCCAAGAACTCCGATGCGCCGTAGCTGTTGCTGACGGCGCAGTGAAAGCTGTCGGCGACGAAGCGGCGCACCGCCGCGGTGAGCGCTTCGCCGCCGGTCCAGATCTCTTGCGGCGCGATGCGCAGCCGGCCGTCCGCTGCCTCTTCGGCGAGCAGCAGCGCCGCCGTCGGGTAGGTCGCGATGACGGTCGGCGCGTAGGCGTTGAGCTGCGCCACGAGATCGGCCGTCGTCTGCAGGAACGAGAAGCCGCGCACCGTCGCCGCTGTCCACGGGTTCAGCCGCCGCAGCCGCTCGACCGACACGGTGCTCGCGAAATGCCCGCCGGTCGCGCCGACGAACGCGCGGCGCTCGGTGAGCCCCCACGGGTCCCACCAGTGCTGCAGCATCGGCCGCAACGACGGGCGGCGAAACGCCTCGAGCGCGTCGTAGACCGCGAGCGATCGGGCGTCTTGCACGAACATCGCCGGCTCGCCGCTGCTGCCCGAGCTCTCCCACACCGCGTAGCGGCCGAGGAAGGGCTGACCGATGCGCCGCGGGTCGACAGTGAAGCGGCGCAACGCATCGAGACCGAGCTTCGGGTCGGTGACCCATTCGTCGAAGCGCTCCATCAATTCGCGCTTGGTCGTCGGCGCGATTTCGGCGAGCGGCGTGGCCGCTGGCGCCGCGCGCGCGAGCCGCCGGCGGTACAGCGCCGAACCCGCCGCCGCCGCTTCGAGCAACGCGGCGAGGCGCGTCTTCTGCCGCTCGCGCACCGCGGCGGCCGAGGCACGCGTGACGGCGACGACGTCGAGGCTGACGGCGCTGGAGCGCAGGGGATCGAACGCTGGCAACACGATGGCGGACCGGTCAACGGGCGGGCGGGGTCGCCATCATCCGCTCAATCCAAGACCATTCAGTGAGCAATCGCAAGCACGGCTTCGACAGACGAATCTGCCGAAGCCGCCATCAGCGAGCGAGCACCGTCACAGCGAGCGCAACTGATCGACGTGCGATTTGTACCAGCCGACGCTGTCCCAGAACAGCGTCCAGCCGACGATGTCGAAGTGGTCGAAATCGTCCATCAGGCCCTTCCAGTTCCATGCACCGGGCTGCGGCGCACCACCGCCGGTGAGATCGCGGACGACCACGGAGCGCGGGTAGATGTATCCGGTATTCGTCATCGCCCAGGTCGGCGCCTTTTGTGCCGCGGTATTGACGACGCCATCGCTCGGCCACCACGTCGTGTACTCGACCGGAGCGAAAGGCCGGTTGTCGGGCACGTAGTTGCCCATCCAGCCCGGGCCGGCGAAAGCCGCGATGAGCGGATTGGTGTCGAGCGTGGGGTATGACCAAGCGCTGAACAGGCCGCGGTAGCTCGAGTTGGTGGAAACGGAGAAGTAGTAGACGTTGCTCTGGTCCTTGACCCAATCGTTCTCGGCCATCGCGCCGGCCGGGCTCAGGTCGTAGGGCGAGAGATCCTTGACGCCGCTGTTCCACAGCGGCGAGCTCATCACGCGGTGGATGTAGTCGGTGAAGCTTTCGCCGGTGGCTTGTGCGGCGATGCGCCACTGGTCGAGCTTGAAGTCGTACACCGTGGCTGCGCCGGTTCCGCTCGTGAGCCCGGCGATGCCGGTGACGAGCTGCTGAATCGCCGGCACCCAGTCGACCACGCGATAGGCGAGCGTCGTGCCGTCGTTCGGCGTGGCGATGGTGGTCACGCTCTTCACCCAGGCCGCGCTGGTGCCGTACGGAAACAGCCCGGGATTGCGCGGCGCGCCGTTCGCTGCCAGCAGTTGCGCCAGCATGCGGCTGGTTTGGCCGCCCATGCTGTGCGAGATCAGGTGCACCGGATGGCTCGCGTCCCACGCGGGGTACAGGCCGGGGTAGCAAGTGCGACCGTTGCGATAGAAGTCTTCAGGCCGGCGCAGATGCGCATGCTCGGTCGCATGCGCGTTGCCGTAGTCCACGCAACCGCCTTTGATTTGGTAGAAGAGCTCGACGGCGCGGTCCCAGTTCGAACTGAAGGGGCCGACCACAGCCGTCTTGACGAGCTGGTCCGGGTAGCGCGCCTGCAGCTGTGTCTCGAGATCGGTGAAGCCGCCCCAGTACTTGTAGCCCAGCAGCTCGGTCCGACCGAAGCCCGCGAACCCGTGCACCAACACGACCGGATAATTGTTCGACGCCTGCGCAGGTTGGGCCCCTGCGAACAGCGTGAAGGTGATCGAGACGCCGAGCATCCAGCGCAGAAATCCGAGACGCTTCATTCCTCGCTCCTTGACATTGACCGTCACAGACGAGGTCGCATCTTCGGCATGCGCGCGGCACGCCGCACTGACCGACGGAGCCAAGCTGATGACCGCGAAGCCCGCGGTCCGAATCGGATCAGTAGCGCGTCTGATGCTCGCGCAGATAGCTCACCAGCCGCCCGTCGAACGCAGTGAACGCGAGGACGAGGAAGCGCGCGAAGATGCGGGTGATCTGGTCGCGGTAGCGCGAGCGGGCACGCTCGTCGATGGATGTGAGCCGCTGCCCTTCGCCGCCCGCCATGAAGATCTCGGGGACGAGAATCTCTTCGATGTGAAAGCCGCCCCATGCGCCGGGCGACGTGACCGCAGCGACGCAGCCGTTGCCACGAACGACGAGACACAGCGAGATCGAGCAGAAGCCGCGGAATTGGCCATCGCGCGCGAGGCCGTCGCAATTGCAGCGGCCGAGGCAGCCGGCGCGAACGAGATATGCGTCGTCGTCGAAGCCGCTGTCGTTGTCGGCATGCGCGGCACCGGCGAGCTGGCCGTCGCGCGAGACCGTCATCGTGACGTAGTGCGGCGCGCGCGCGAGGCTCGCGCTGTACCCGTCAGCGAGCAATTGCGCGCGGCGCGACTCCATCGCGTCGATGGCGCCGATCGATTCGAGCGTCGCCGTCGCATCCTCGGCGCTCATGCCTTTGGGCGCGCGCAAATGTGCGTCGCGCTCGCCGAGCATCCCGTCGAGCTCGCGTGCATCGGACCACTGCGTCGGCGCATAGCTGCTGCCGTCCTGCGTGCCATGCTTCACGAGCACGTAGTCGAGCGCCGCTTCGAAGTTGCCATCGACGCTGTCGGCAATCGAGCGCAGCACGCCGCGATAGTGGCGCGCCGATTTGCGCGGCGCGTGGCCGGCTGCGGTGGGGGCGGCGTGATGCGGGAGCATGCGCGGCATTTCAGTGCCGCGGCGGCATTTCAGTGCCGCGGCGCGGGTGGCGATCCGTGGTGAAGCGGCAGCTTTCGGGCCCTTCTTTCGCCTCTCGCATCAATGCTTGAACAAATCGAGAATGCTCCTGCGCTCGCTCTCGGTCGGCGCATTCGCCGGCGGCTCCGCAACGATCGTGCCGGCACCGCTGGCCTGCGTGTACTCCTCGTAGAACCATTCGCCATTGACGTTGACCACGCCTTCCGGCGCCACGGGCTCGTCG
>VBCQ01000186.1 GCA_005882155.1 Betaproteobacteria bacterium | reverse complement strand
CGGCGCTCGAGGCTTTGGTAGCCACCGTTCCGGCGACGAAGCGCTGCGCCACGTCGGCGAAGCTCATGCCGTCGAGCTCGACCTGCGCATTCAGCGCGATCATCTTCGCTTCGTCGATGCGGCCTTCGAGCTTTTGCAAAGGCCGCGGGTCGACGCTCTCGCGCATCAGCAGCACCGCGTCGTACTTCGGGAAGAAGCCGATGTCGTCCTGCAGCACGCGCAAATGGTAGCGGCCGACCTTGGCGTCGGTGGAGTAGATGTCGATGAGGTCGACGCGCTGCGCGGCGACCGCATCGTACGCAAGCCCATGGTCGAGGCCACCCGGCTCGGCGAAGGGCAGCCGGTAGGCCGCCTTCAACGCCGGCCAGCCGTCGGCACGCGCGAGGAACTCGTGCGACAGACCGAGCCGCAGCTTTGCCGCTTCGGGTTTGCGCAGATCGGAGATGCGCGTGATGCCGAGCTGTTGTGCCTGCGACTCGAGCATCGCCAGCGCATAAGTGTTGTTGAAGCCGAGCGGCACCGCCACTTTCAGGCCGTGCGGCGCGAGCCAGCTGTTCAACTCGGCAAGCGTCGGATTGCCTTCGCGCTTCAGCAATTCGCGAACGATCGTGCCGGTGTACTCGGGATAAACGTCGACCGATCCCGTCGCGAGCGCCTGCTCGAGGATCCCGGTGTTGCCCAGGCCCTGCTTGTGCTCGGCGGCGATGCCGGCGTTCTGCAAGGTCTGACGAACGATCTCGCCGAGGATGTACGACTCGGTGAAGCGCTTCGAGCCGACGACGATTTTCTCGGCGCTGCTCGCGCTGCTGCTCGCCAGCAGCACCGCGAGCGCTACCACCGCACGGATCAGCCAGTGCGATGGCGCGAACTTCATGTCTGCAGCAACTCGGGGTTGAGCGGGTTCGGCGGCCGGCCGGCGTGCGGGCCGAAGCCGAGCGCCGCGATCAAGTTGTCGGCCGCCAGATTGGCCATCGCACGCCGCGTCGCGACCGTGGCGCTCGCGATGTGCGGCGTCAGCACGACGTTGGGCACCTTCAGCAGCTCGGGGTGGACCTTCGGCTCGCCTTCGAACACGTCGAGCCCCGCGCCGGCGATGCGGCGCTCGGCCAAGGCCTTGGCGAGTGCGGCGTCATCGACGATGCCGCCGCGTGCGATGTTGGTCAGCGTCGCGGTCGGCTTCATCAGCGCGAGCTCGGCAGCGCCGATCGCGTGGTGCGACTCCGGCGAGTACGGCACGACGAGAACGAGGTGATCGGCCTCGCGCAGCAGCGTGGCCTTGTCGACGTAGCCGGCCTTGCATTCGGCCTCGATCGCCGCAGGCAGACGCGAGCGGTTGTGATAAATCACCCGCATGCCGAAGCCATGCGCGCCGCGCTTGGCCACCGCCTGGCCAATGCGCCCCATGCCGAGGATGCCGAGCGTCGCGCCATGAACGTCGCTGCCGACGAACATGTCGTAGAACCATTTGGTCCACTCGCCGCGACGCAGGTAATGCTCGGACTCGGTGATGCGGCGCGCGGTGGCCATCATCAGCGCGAAGGCGAAGTCGGCCGTCGTCTCGGTCAGCACGTCGGGCGTGTTGGTGCACAGCACGCCGCGCGCGGTGCAGGCCGGCACGTCGAAATTGTTGTAGCCGACGGCCATGTTGGCGACGACCTTGAGCTGCGGGTTGGCGTCCAACACTCAGCTCGGCCTTGGGGAACACCCGATCGCTCGGGTTGTCTTCGACGTCGAAGTATTCGCGCAGTCGATCGACCACATCGGGGAACACGTCGCGGGTCACGAGGATAGAGGGTTTCATCGCAGCTCCGAGCGTGAGGTCGGCAAGCTTATCGAACCGCCAGTGTCGCGTGCAGCGTAGGTCTTTGCACCGCCTTGCGCGGCGCATCGGGATGCCAGCCGAGCGTGAACAGCATGATCGCGAAACCGAGCACGTAACCCACGGCCACATGCCAGCCGCCCTTGACCCACGCGCCGACCGAGCGCGCCTCGGAAAACATGTTCGACAACGCGACGCCGGCGGACGAGCCGAACCAGATCATCGAGCCGCCGAAGCCCACCGCATAGGCGAGAAAGCCCCAGTCGTAGCCGCCCTGGTGCAGCGCGAGCGCCGTCAGCGGAATGTTGTCGAACACGGCCGACACGAAGCCGAGTCCGAGCGCGGTCTGCCACGAGGCGAGCGGCAGCCGCTCGACCGGCATCATCGACGCGCACAGCACCAGCGACAGCAGGAAGACGGCGCCGCCCGTGGCATGCGGCAACAGACTCCAGTCGGGCTTGCGCCATGGTGCGGTCACGAGGATCGCGACCCACACCGACAGACCGATCACCGGCAGATGATTCAGCACCTCGGGTTGGCGCAGATTGAAGTAGACGTTGGTGCCGATCGCAGCGAGAAGAATGACGGCGACGATCGTCAGCCGCGCCCATTCGACCGTCACGCCCGATGATGCGTCTTTGGTGATCGGTTGCAGCGCGTGCTGCTGGCGCGCGGCGATGACGCTGAAGAAGATCAATGCCGGCACTGCCGCCACGTAGGCGTCGAAAACTTGCAGCGGCGGCACGCCAGCAATCCACATCATCGTCGTCGTCGTGTCGCCGACCACGCTGCCGGCGCCGCCGGCATTCGACGCGGCGACGATCGCCGCGAGGAATCCGATGTGCAGTCGGCCCTTGAACAGCGTCGCGGCCATCGTCCCGCCGATCATCGCCGCGGCGATGTTGTCGAGAAAGCTCGACAGCACGAACACCAGGATCAGCATCACGAAGCCGCCCTTCCAGTCGTCGGGCAGGAAGCGCGGCAGGATGGCCGGCAGGTGGCTTTCCTCGAAGTGCTTCGAGAGCAGCGCGAAGCCGAGCAGCAAGCCGAAGAGGTTTGCCACCGTCACCCACTCGTGCCGCAAATGCGAGATGAGGCCCGGCGCACCCGCCACGCCTGCGAAGTCGCTGAACAGGAGCTTGTAGGTCGTGATGACGATGAGGCCCGTCACCGCGACGCGCAGAGTGTGGTGATGAAACAGTGCGACGCCGGCGAGCGTGATGGCGAAGAGAATGAAGTCGACCGGAATGCCGGCGACCGTGGGCAGCGTGGAAGTCATGAGTCTCCTTGTTATTGGTTCTTGCAGCGTCGTCACTCGAGAAAGCGCGTGAACCCCGACACCGGTTCGCGCTCGGTGACGAGACTGTTCTCGACCGCCGCCGGGTCGGCGAATCCGAGCGACATGCCGCACACCAGCATCTGCTGCGATGGCGCGCCGATGTGTTCCATGATGATGCGATGGAACTGCGTGAACGCCGCTTGCGGACAGGTGTCGAGGCCGCGTCCGCGCGCGGCGACCATGATGCTCTGCAGGAACATCCCGAAGTCGAGCCAGCTGCCCTGCTGCATCACGCGGTCGATCGTGAAGATCAGTCCCACCGGCGCGTCGAAGAAGCTGTAATTGCGGCCATGCTGATCGTGCATTCGCGACTTGTCGGCCTTGCCGATCTTCAACAGGCCGTAAAGGTCCCAGCCGATCTTGCGGCGCCGATCGATGAACGGCGAGCGCCATTCGGTCGGGTAGTAGGCGTATTCCTCTTTGTGGGTCGCGGCCTCCTCGGGGTCGTCATAGGCCGCGAGGATCTTGCTCGACAAATCGGCCTTCGCAGTGCCGGTCAATACGTAGACGTTCCACGGCTGCGTGTTGGTCCCCGATGGCGCTCGCGATGCGACCCGAAGGATGTCGTCGATCGTCTGTCGCGGCACCGGTGTCGGCAGAAAGGCACGCACCGATTTGCGCGAGGTGATGGCGGCGTCGACGATGGCAGTCTGCTCTGGCGTGGGCATCATGGGGGCGTATTGTTCCATTGCCGCCAGCTGTCGAGCGCGGCCCGCAAGGTGTTGATCTGCAGCCCGACGGTGTCTTCGATGACGCGGCCGTAGCCGCCGGCCATCGAGATCGCGACCGGGATGCGGCGCTCCCGCGCAGCGAGCAGCACGCGGCGATCGCGCTCGGCGAGGCCGGCCGCAGTGAGCTTCAATCGCCCGAGGCGATCGGCTTCGTGCGGGTCAGCGCCGGCCAGATAGAACACGAGGCCGGGCAGTGCGCCATCGTGGCGCTTCCACAGCTGAGCCAGTGCAGCGTCGAGGGCTTGGAGATATGGCAAATCGGCGCAGCCATCGGGCAGCTCGACGTCGAGATCGCTTGTCTCCTTGCGAAAGGGAAAGTTCTTTGCCGCGTGAATCGACAAGGTGAACACCGTCGGGTCGTCGCGAAAGATCGAAGCGGTGCCGTTGCCTTGATGCACATCGAGGTCGATCACCGCAACGCGCAGCAGGCGCCGCTGTCGGCGGTGCTCCTCGGCTTGCATCAAGCGCGCGGCAACGGCGACGTCATTGAAGACGCAATACCCGGCGCCCTTGTCGGCGCTCGCGTGATGCGTGCCGCCTGCCAGATTCGCTGCGACGCCGTCGAGCAGCGCGCAGCGCGCCGCGGCGATCGTTGCGCCGACCGATCGCCGCGATCGCTCGACCATTCGCTGCGTCCACGGGAAGCCGATCTCGCGCTGCTGCGCCGCGCTGAGCAGGCCGTCGACGACCGCGTTCACGTAGGTCGGCGTGTGCACGAGCGCGAGTTCGCCGTCGCTCGCGACCGGCGCCTCGTGCAAGCGAATCGCCGGCAGCTCGGCCATGACCCGTTCGCGCAGCATCCGGTACTTGCCCATCGGAAACCGATGTCCTTCGGGCAACGGCAGTACGAAGTGGTCGGAGTGAAAGACTTGCATTCGGACACATTGTGCCGAGCGCCGCGCTGCACCGGGCGACCGCGGCTCAACGCCAATGAATGCGCCGGTCTAGGGTTTGTGTTCTAGATTTGCTGCATCGCAACAAATCCCGCTTGCGTTGTCACGATCCACCCCTATACTTCGGGTCATGGTGCAGCGCAACAAAGCTGTGCCAATTTGCTGCTGTTCCACCATTCGTCATGGAGATCCACATGCTCACCGCTGAACAATTCCTCGCCGCTCAAAAAGCCAATGTCGAAACCCTTTTCGGTCTGACCAACAAGGCCTTCGAAGGCGTCGAAAAGCTCGTCGAGCTGAACCTGCAAGTCGCGAAGGCCGCGCTCGGCGAAGTCGCCGAAACCACCCGCAGCGTGCTGTCGGTGAAGGACGCGCAAGAGCTGTTCGCGCTGCAAGCCGGCTTGCTGCAACCCGCTGCCGAGAAGGCCGCCGCATACAGCCGTCATCTGTACGACATCGCTGCTGCGACCAACGCCGAAGTCAGCAAGGTCGCCGAAGAAACCGCTGCCGAAGCGCAGAAGAAGTTCATCTCGGTCGTCGACACCGCCGTGAAGAACGCACCGGCCGGCACCGAGAACGCCGTCGCGCTGGTTCGCTCGGCCGTCGCTGCCGCGAACAACGCTTACGAGAGCGTGCACAAGGCCGCCAAGCAAGCCGCTGATGTCGCTGAAGCCAACTTCCAGGCAGTGACCTCGTCGGCTGTGAAGGCGACGCAAGCGAACGCCCCGAAGGCCAAGCGCGCTGCGTAATTTTTTGTGCCGGGGTTGAACTTCCATCAGATGCATCTATCTGAGTGGTACCGCAGGCTCTGCTTGCGGTGTCCCTGAAAGGTTGTCTCCTCGGTACCTCACGAATCCCCTTCAAGGTACCTTCCGGCCCGGTCTCGCACCGGGCCGTTTTGTTTGTGCATGCGCTATCGGGTCTTGGCCGCGATGCGTGCCTTCAGCTCGGCGAGCTGCGCCTGCGCCGCATCGCGCCCGGCTTGGATCGAATGCTTGCGCGACGCGAAGTCGGCACCCGAGACGCCGGGCAACTTCGGCCGCAACACGACGTCGGCCTCGCGCAGTTCGAAGTTATTGATGCTGCGGCCCATGATCGCGAACGTCTGCAGCAGCATTCGCATCGGGTCGCCGGTCGCATTGCCTTCGGGCGCGGCAGAGATGTCGACTGCGATGATCAGCTCGGCCCCCATCTGGCGCGCAAAGCGCACCGGCACCGGCGAGACGAGCCCGCCATCGACATACTCGCGCAAGCCGATGCGCACCGGCAGGAACACCGCCGGCACCGCGCTCGATGCGCGCACCGCAGTCCCCGGGTCGCCGCGCTGAAACAGAATCGCTTGACCGCTGTCGAGATCGGTCGCGACGATGCCGAGCGGCAAGTGCATCTGCTCGATCGTGCGCCCTGCGGTGTTGTCGCGAACGTACTTCGCAAGCGCCTCGCCGCGCAACAGACCGCGCCCGGGGAATGACCAATCGGTGAAGACCGTCTCGTCCATGCCGTCGGCCAGCTGCGCGAGGCTGGTTCCGCCCTTGCCCGACGCATACAGCGCGGCCACCAAGCTGCCGGCCGACGTGCCGACGACCAGATCGGGCTGGATGCCGTTTTCTTCCAGCACCTGAATGACGCCGATATGAGCGAAGCCGCGCGCCGCGCCGCCGCCCAATGCGAGCCCGATGCGCGGCGGGCGCGGCGCGGGTTTCGGTGCGACGACGATGTCGACCTGCTGCGCAGGGATGACGGGAATTGCAGGCGGCGTGACAGGCGTCACGGGCGCCGTCTGGCAAGCGCTGAGAACGACGCTCGCCATCACGGCCAGGCAATGAAAACGCAAAGAAAACATCGGCGGATTCTAGAAGCCGCCCCATGCGCGCCTCGACGCCTCATATTCGCGACGCGAATAAGCATTCGCCGAAACTGTTCTTCTCATCGCTATCGAAGCTCCATAAAGTCCACGCATCTCCAGCTCGCGAGGCGCTTTGCCTTGCGCCAAACACGAGCAACGCATGGACCTGATCGCGATACTGAGCGGCTTCGGCGTCGGCGCCATCATCGGCATGACCGGCGTCGGCGGCGGCTCGCTGATGACGCCGCTGCTGCTGACGGTGTTCAAGCTGAACCCGGCCGTGGCCATCGGCACCGACCTGTTCTTCGCGGCTATCACCAAGACCTCGGGATCGATCGCCCACTACCGCCAGGGCAACGTCGACCGCCGCATCGTCACGCTGCTGCTGCTTGGCAGCATCCCCGCGTCGGTAGCCACGCTCGCGCTGATGCACCTCACCGGCATCACCAAAGGCTGGGCCAGCGCACTGACGTTCTCGCTCGGCATCGCGCTGCTGCTGACTGCCGTCACCGTCGCGTTCAAGCAGTTCTGGCACCCGCTGGGGCTGCGCCTCGAGCGTTGGATCCCCGAGTCGCGCAAGCCGGCGCTGACCGTGCTGTGCGGCCTGATCCTCGGCGTTCTGGTGTCGCTGAGCTCGATCGGCGCCGGCGCGCTCGGCGCGACGCTGATCCTGTTGCTCTACCCGCGAATCGAATCGCGCCGCCTCGTCGGCACCGACATCGCCCACGCGGTGCCGCTGACGCTCGTCGCCGGCATCGGCCACGCCACCCTCGGCCATGTGGAATGGCCGCTGCTCGCCGCGCTGTTGATCGGCTCGATCCCCGGGATCTGGATCGGCGCGCAGCTCACTCGCAAGATGCCCGAGCGACTGGTGCGCTCGCTGCTGTGCGTGTCGCTGGTCACCGCCGGCCTGAAGGTCATCTACTGACATGTACGCCTATACCGAGTTCGACCGTCACTTCGTCCATCAGCGCGCTGCGCAATACCGCGACCAGCTGCAGCGCAACCTCGCCGGCCAGCTGAACGACGACGACTTCCGCCCGCTGCGCTTGCAGAACGGCTGGTACATCCAGCGCCACGCACCGATGCTGCGAATCGCTGTGCCCTACGGCGAGCTGAACTCGACGCAGATGCGCGCGCTGGCCCGCATCGCGCGCGACTTCGATCGTGGCTACGGTCACTTCACGACGCGGCAGAACCTGCAGTTCAACTGGATCCCGCTGGTGCAAAGCGCCGACGTGATGGAGGCGCTCGCCGACGTGAACATGCACGGCATCCAGACCAGCGGCAACTGCATCCGCAACATCACGAGCGACTGCTTCGCCGGCGTCGCGGCCGACGAGATCGTCGACCCGCGTCCCTACTGCGAGATCCTGCGCCAGTGGAGCACGCTGCACCCCGAGTTCGCGTTCCTGCCGCGAAAATTCAAGATCGCTGTCAGCGGTGCGCGCGAAGACCGCGCCGCGATCCACTGGCACGACATCGGCCTGCAGCTCTTGAAGAACGATGCAGGCGAGGTTGGCATGAAGGTGCTCGTCGGTGGCGGCATGGGCCGCACACCGATCATCGGCACGGTGGCCCACGATTTTTTGCCGTGGCAGCAGATGCTCGTGTTCATCGAAGCCGTCGTGCGGGTCTACAACCGCTATGGCCGGCGCGACAACCTGTACAAGGCGCGCATCAAGATCCTCGTCAAGGCCGAAGGGCAGAAGTTCATCGACGACGTGAACGAGGAATTCAAGAACATCCTCGAGCGTGACCTCGACGGCTCGGCGCACATCATCACGCAGGCCGAGCTCGACCGCGTCAGCGCGCATTTCAAGCTGCCCAAGGGCGTGCTGCCGCAAGCGTCGCGCACGCCGTCGCTGCAAGCGCCGCGCGATGCGACGCCGGCGTTCAAGCGCTGGCTCGAGCGCAACGTGCATGCGCATCAACTCGCCGGCTATCGCGCGGTGACGCTGTCGCTGAAGCGCGCCGGCCAGGCGCCCGGTGACGCCACCGACGTCCAGATGAACCTCGCGGCCGACCTCGCCGACCGCTACAGCGCCGGCGAGCTGCGCGTGTCGCACGACCAGAACCTCGTGCTGCCGTGGGTGCGCGAATCGGATCTGCCGGCGCTCTACGAAGCCGCGCGCGCCGCGAGCTTCGCGACGCCGAACATCGGCTTCCTCACCGACATGATCGCCTGCCCCGGCGGCGACTTCTGCGGCCTCGCCAATGCACGCTCGATCCCGATCGCCGCAGCGATCAACGAGCGCTTCGACGACCTCGACGAGCTGTACGACATCGGCGACATCGACCTGCACATCAGCGGCTGCATCAACTCATGCGGCCACCATCACAGCGGCCACATCGGCATCCTCGGCGTCTCAGCGAGACGGCGGTGCCGGGCAAGGTCATCGGCCCGTCGTTCGCGGCCGACGAGGTGCCCGACGTCATCGAAGCCGTCATCGATACCTATCGCGATCGGCGCGCGGCGAACGAGAAGTTCATCGACACCGTGAAGCGCGTCGGCCTCGACCCGTTCAAGACGGCCGCCAACGCGCAGCGCCGTTCCACCGCGCATGCCGCCTGAGGCCGCCATGAAATTCATCGACACACCGCGCGACCGCTGGCACACGATCAACGGCGAAGACGGCCCGATGGTCACCTTGACCCCCGCTCCCTATAGCCTGTTGACGCTGTCGCAGTGGCACGGGGTTCGCAGCCAGTGGCCCGCCGACATGCCGGTTGGCGTGCTGCTCGCCAACGACGTCGACATCGAAGAGCTGGCCGATGACTTGCCGCGCTTGGCCGTCGTCGCGCTGCAGTTCCCGAAGTGGATCGACGGCCGCGCTTACAGCCAGGCGCACCTGCTGCGCTCGCGCTACCGATTCGCCGGCCAAGTGCGCGCGACCGGCGAGGTCCTCGTAGACATGCTGCCGCTGCTCAAG
>VBCQ01000184.1 GCA_005882155.1 Betaproteobacteria bacterium | reverse complement strand
CGGCAAAAGCTCGCCGGTGCCGTTCCCGCGGCCAAGACCGAGGCGCCGACGCGCCAGGCCGGCGGCAAGGTGCAAGCCAACGTCGAAGACCGCAAGCAGGCCGCCGCACCGACACCTGACAAGCTCACGCTCAGCAAGGGCGCAGGCGCGAAGGCATCGGCACCTGAAGAGCGCTTGTCGAAAGAGCGCGAGAAGAAAGACGCCGCGACTCGCGTCGCCGAATTGTCGAAGAACGTCGAAGAGCTGAAGAAGCTCTCCGGTGCCGCATCGGCCGCAGTGAAGCCGGGCGCACCGGCCGTTACTGCCGCGCCGCCCGCCGCGACGAAGCCCGGTGTTGTGGTGACGCCGCCGCCGGCCGTCGCAGTTGCTCCGCCACCGCCCACGCCTGCACCTGCGCGCGCGCCGGCTTCGACCCCGGCTGTTGTCGTACCGCCCACCGTTGTCGCGAAGCCAGCTGCACCGCCGGCCAGCGCTGCTGTTGCCGCTGCGCCTGCCGCGTCGCCGGTGGTCGTGTCGGCGAAGCCGGCGGCGAGTGCCGCGGCCGTCGCTTCGGCAGCGTCGCGACCTGTAGTGCCGGTCTCGGCGGAAGAGCCGGGCATCTTCGGTTCCTTGCTCGATGACAACCCCTTGGCGCTCGCGCTCGGTGCCGCTGTCGTCGCGTTGCTGGCCGGCTTCGGCATTTATCGATTCGCGCGTCGCTCGAAGAGCGACAGCGGCGAGACTTCGTTCCTCGAGAGCCGATTGCAGCCCGACTCGTTCTTCGGCGCCAGCGGCGGTCAGCGCATCGACACGCGCGACGCGAGCGGAGCGTCGTCGTCGATGAGCTATTCGTTGAGCCAGCTCGACGCCATCGGCGATGTCGACCCGGTTGCCGAGGCCGATGTGTACCTCGCATACGGACGCGACCTGCAGGCCGAAGAGATCCTGAAGGAAGCGATGCGCGGCAATCCCGAGCGCATGGCGATTCGCACCAAGCTGCTCGAGGTGTACGCCAAGCGACGCGACACGAAGGGCTTCGAGCAGCTCGCGACCCAGCTGTTCGCGCTGACCCGCGGCGAGGGCGAAGACTGGGCGAAGGCGCAAGAACTCGGTTCGCAGATCGACCCTGACAACCCCTTGTACCGGCCCGGCGGCGCGCCGCTGGTGAGCGAAGCCCAGCGACTTGCAGAGCCGCTCGGCGCGAGCACGATGCCGCAGTCGATTCTGCCGTCCGGCTCGCAGTTCGACCTCGCGCAAGCCGAGCCGGCGCGTGCCGATGCGTCGGCCGTCGATCTGGATCTGGAACTCGACGACGTTGGCGCATCGGCTCCGGTGCCGCTGATGAATACGCAGACCTTGCCGCGCGAAGCATTCAGCGCTCCGCCTGCGCCGAGCGTCAGCGCCGTGCCCGAGCTGCCGCCGATTCCACCGGCGCCGGCGAGACCGCCGGTGGCTAAGCCGGCGACCGCGCCCGCTGCAGAGTTTCCGATGGACTTCGATCTCTCTGCGATTTCGCTCGACCTCGAGCCGCCGAAGAATGCAGCACCTGCGGCGGTCGCAGAGTCGGGAGTCGGCGACTTGGCCGAAATCGACTTCGCTCCCGAGGAAGACGACGGTAGCGACCCGCTCGCGCGCAAGCTCGAGCTCGCTGAAGAGTTCCGCCAAATCGGCGACATGGAAGGCGCACGCGACCTGCTTCAGGAAGTCGTCGCCAAGGCCGACGGCGTACTGAAGAGCAAAGCCCAGGGAATGCTGGACGCGCTCGCCTGACGCGCTGACTCGGCTCGCGCGATGAGGCTGGCCCTGGGCCTCAGCTACCGTGGCCAGGCCTACCAGGGCTGGCAGAGCCAGCCGAGTGGACTGACGGTTCAAGACCGCCTTGAGCTCGCGCTGTCGACCTTTGCCGACGAGCCGATTCGCACCCTCTGTGCGGGGCGCACCGATGCCGGCGTGTACGGCCTCAATCAGGTCGTGCACTTCGACACCGGGGTCGACCGACAGTCGTTCTCCTGGGTGCGCGGCACCAATCGATTTCTGCCTGCGGACATCGCCGTCCAATGGTGCCAGCCGGTCGCGAACGAATTCAACGCACGCAACAGCGCGATCGGCAGGCGCTACAGCTTCGTGCTGCGTGAATCGTCAGTGCGGCCATCGCTCGAAGCGGGCCTCGCCGGCTGGGTGTTCCGGCCCCTCGACGCTGCGGCGATGCAGCGCGCGGCCGAAGCGCTGATCGGCGAGCACGATTTCAGCGCGTTCCGTTCGGCCGAATGCCAGGCCACGTCGCCGGTGAAGACGATCCGCGCTATCAAGATCCATCGGCGCGGCGCGTACTGGCGAATCGACTTCGACGCGAGCGCGTTTCTGCACCACATGGTGCGCAACATCACGAGCTGCCTCGTCGCGGTCGGCAACGGCAGCCGCACGAGCGGTTGGCTGGCTGACGTGCTCGCGTCGCGCGATCGAACCCAAGCCGCGCCGACATTCCCACCCGACGGCTTGTACTTCGTCGGACCGTACTACGATGCGCGTCATGGACTTCCCGACCGCACCGCGGCGATGGACTGGCTGCCGTAGTTTTGGAACCGAATGCAGCAACGAACACGCATCAAGATTTGCGGGCTGACCCGCGAAGCCGACATCGACGCCGCAGTCGCCGCCGGCGCGGACGCGATCGGCCTCGTGCTCTATGACAAGAGCCCGCGCCACGTGAGCGTCGAGCGGGCGGCCGAGCTCGCGAGACGCTTGCCGGCGTTCGTCACGCCGGTCGGGTTGTTCGTCAATGCGTCGCCCGGCTTCATCACGCAGGCGGTGCTCGCCATTCCGCAACTCGTGCTGCAGTTTCACGGCGATGAAACGCCTGCCGATTGCGATGCGCCAGCTCGCCCCTATCTGCGCGCCGCGCGAATGGCGATCGGGTTCGATTTGCTAAACTTCGCGGCTCAATATCCTAATGCCCAGGGGCTTCTTCTCGACGCCGATGTCGAGGGCTATGGTGGCAGCGGAAAGGTCTTCGATTGGTCACTCATTCCTCGAAACGTGCCCCTTCCAGTCGACGGCCCTGGGCCGTTGACGTGAGTTCCGGCGTCGAAGCCGCCAAAGGCATCAAGGATGCCGCGGCGATTCGCCGGTTCTGTGAGGCGGTGCGAGAGGCCGATGCCCGCATCGCTGATAACGAAGCCTGAAGACAGGACCCCTTTCATGTTGAACTACCAGCAACCCGATGCACGGGGGCATTTCGGCCCCTATGGCGGCACCTTCGTCGCCGAGACACTGATCCATGCGCTCGATGAGCTGAAGCAGGCGTACGCCGAAGTGCGCAGCGATGCGGCTTTCATGGCCGAGTTTCATTCCGAGCTCGCGCACTACGTCGGCCGGCCCAGCCCCGTCTATCACGCGGCGCGCATGAGCCGCGAGCTCGGCGGTGCGCAGATCTATCTGAAGCGCGAGGACCTGAATCACACCGGCGCACACAAGGTCAACAACACGATCGGCCAGGCGCTGCTCGCGCGCCGCATGGGCAAGCCGCGCGTGATTGCCGAGACGGGCGCTGGCCAGCATGGTGTGGCCACCGCGACGATCTGCGCGCGCTACGGCCTTGAATGCGTCGTCTACATGGGCAGTGAAGACGTGAGGCGCCAGTCGCCCAACGTCTATCGCATGCATCTGCTCGGCGCCAAAGTCGTTCCGGTGGAGAGCGGCTCCAAGACCTTGAAAGACGCGCTCAACGAAGCGATGCGCGATTGGGTCACCAACGTCGAGAACACCTTCTACATCATCGGTACCGTGGCCGGCCCGCATCCGTATCCGACGATGGTGCGCGACTTCCAGCGCGTGATCGGCGACGAGTGCCTCGTGCAAATGCCCGAGATGATCGGTCGCCAGCCCGATGCGGTGATCGCCTGCGTCGGCGGCGGCAGCAATGCGATGGGCATCTTCTATCCATACATCGAGCACGACGGCACGCGGCTGATCGGCGTCGAAGCCGCGGGGCAGGGCATCGCGAGCGGCAAGCATGCGGCCTCGCTGCTGGCCGGCTCGCCCGGCGTGCTGCACGGCAACCGCACCTACTTGCTGCAGGATGCGAACGGCCAGATCACCGAGACGCATTCGATCTCGGCCGGTCTTGACTACCCCGGCGTCGGCCCCGAGCACGCCTACCTCAAGGACAGCGGCCGCGCCGAATACGTGAGCATCACCGACGACGAAGCCTTGCAAGCGTTCCATCACCTGTGCCGCACCGAGGGCATCATCCCGGCGCTCGAGTCGAGTCACGCGGTGGCTTATGCGATGAAGCTCGCGCCGACGATGCGCTCCGACCAGCACCTTCTCGTCAACCTCTCGGGCCGCGGCGACAAGGACATCAACACGGTGGCCGAGCTGTCGGGAGGCATGCGATGAGCCGCATCGCCGCGGCGTTCGCCGCACTGAAGCGCCGCAAGGCCCTGATCCCCTACGTCACGGCCGGCGATCCGTATCCCGATGCGACCGTCGAGCTGATGCTCGCGATGGCCGAATCGGGTGCCGACATCATCGAGCTCGGTGTGCCGTTTTCCGATCCGATGGCCGATGGCCCGGTCATTCAACGTGCCGCCGAACGCGCGCTCGGCAAGCACATCGGCATGCCGCAGGTGTTGGATTTCGTGCGAGCTTTCCGCGCGAAGAACAACACGACGCCGATCGTGTTGATGGGCTACGCGAACCCGATCGAGCGCTACGGTATTGATCGCTTCGTCAGCGACGCGAAAAAGGCGGGCGTCGATGGCGTGCTCGTCGTCGACTATCCGCCCGAAGAATGCGAGACCTTTGCCGTCACGTTGCGCTCCCAAGGCATGGACCCGATCTTCCTACTCGCGCCCACGTCGACCGAGCAACGCATGAAAGACGTCGCCCGAGTTGCGAGCGGCTACGTCTATTACGTCTCGCTTAAAGGCGTGACGGGTGCGGGCCATCTCGACACCGCGGCGGTGGCGCAGATGGTGCCGCGCATCAAGTCCCATGTGAAGCTGCCGGTCGGTGTGGGCTTCGGCATTCGCGATGCTCAGTCGGCGAAAGCGGTCGCAGCGGTGTCCGACGCCGTCGTCATCGGCTCGGCCATCGTCCAACTGCTGGAAACCCAATCGCGCGACAATGTCGCCTCCGCGGGTGGGCGCTTCATCGCCGACATCCGCGCGGCGCTCGATTCCTTGGAAGGAGTTCAAGCATGAGCTGGTTAGAAAAATTGCTGCCGCCGAAGATCCAGCAAACCGATCCGAGCGAGCGGCGCAGCGTTCCTGAAGGCCTGTGGGTCAAGTGCCCGGCCTGCGAGACGGTGCTCTACAAGACCGACCTCGAGCAGAACCTGAACGTCTGCCCCAAGTGCAACCACCACCATCGAATCGGCGCGCGCGAGCGGCTCGATGCTTTTCTCGACGCCGAAGGCCGCTATGAGATCGGGCAGGAAGTCGTTCCTGTCGATGCGCTCAAGTTCAAGGACAGCAAGAAGTATCCCGAGCGGCTCAAGGAAGCGCTGGAGAACACCGGGGAGACCGATGCGCTGGTCGTCTTGGGTGGGGCGGTGCACAGCATCCCCGTCGTCGCCGCCTGCTTCGAATTCGACTTCATGGGCGGCTCGATGGGCTCGGTGGTCGGCGAGCGCTTCGTGCGCGGCGTCGAGACCGCGTGCGAACAGAAGACGCCTTTCATCAGCTTCACTGCGACCGGCGGCGCGCGCATGCAGGAAGGCCTGTTGAGCCTGATGCAGATGGCCAAGACGAACGCTGCGCTGACGCGGCTCGCAAAAGCCAAGCTTCCTTACATCAGCGTGCTGACCGATCCGACAATGGGCGGCGTGTCGGCGAGCTTTGCCTTCATCGGCGACATCGTCATCGCCGAACCCAAGGCCTTGATCGGCTTCGCCGGCCCGCGCGTCATCGAGAACACCGTTCGCGAGAAGCTGCCTGAAGGATTCCAGCGCGCCGAGTTCCTGCTGCAGACCGGCGCGATCGACATGATCGCCGACCGGCGCGAGCTGCGCGCGATGGTGGCCAAGGCGATCGCGATGTTGCAGCGGCAAAGCGCCGACGCCGTCGCCTGAGTGACCTCTGCGAGCGTGCAGTCACCCTCTCTGCCGACAACGCTCGACGACTGGCTCGCGCGCTGCGAGCGGCTGCACCCGAAGGAAATCGATCTCTCGCTCGACCGCGCGCAGCGCGTCAAGGACCAGCTCGGGATCGCGTTCAGCGTGCCGCTGATCACGGTGGCTGGCACCAACGGCAAAGGCTCGACCTGCGCGATGCTCGAGGCCATCGCGCTGCAGGCTGGCTACCGCGTCGGCCTGTACGCCAAGCCGCATCTGGTGCACTTCGAAGAGCGCTGCCGCGTCAACGGCGCGATGGTGGCCGCCGATGAGCTGGTGCCGCACTTCGAAGCAGTGGAGCGCGCGCGCGGCGACATCGGCCTGACTTACTTCGAGTTCACTACGCTCGCGATTGCGCGACTGCTGTCGCAGGCCGCGCTCGATCTGGTGATCCTCGAGGTCGGGCTCGGCGGCCGGCTCGACGCGGTGAACGTGTTCGATGCCGACTGCGCCGTCATCACGAGCATCGCCATCGATCACGTCGAGTACCTTGGACCCGACCGCGAATCGATCGGCCGCGAGAAGGCCGGCATCATGCGCACCGGCAAGCCGGTCATCGTCAGCGACCCGGTGCCGCCGCAAAGCCTCGTCGATCACGCTCGTGAGATTCAGGCCGACCTGTGGCTGTTCGGCCGCGACTTCAACTACGCCGGCGACAAGCAGCAATGGTCGTGGGCGGGGCGCCACAAGCGCTTCAATGCGCTCGCGTATCCTGCGCTGCGCGGCGCCAACCAATTGCTCAACGCGTCGGGCGTGCTCGCCGCGTTCGATGCGCTGCACGAGACGCTGCCCATCCCTGCGCAAGCCGTACGCAACGGCTTTGCGATGGTCGAGTTGCCGGGTCGCTTCCAGATCGTGCCGGGGCAACCGACGCTCGTGCTCGATGTCGCGCACAACCCGCATGCGGTCGCGACTCTCGCGTTGAATCTCGATCAGATGGGGTTCTTCCCGCGCACCCATGCGGTGTTCGGTGCGATGCGCGACAAGGACCTCGAAGCGATGCTGTCGCGCATGGCGCCGCTCGTCGATGCGTGGCATTTCACCGACTTGCCGTTGCCGCGCGCAGCGAAGGCGTCCGAGCTGCAAGCGCTGCATTCGCGCCTCGCGTTGGCGGGGCCGGGGCCGGTCACGGTGTCGTGCCATGCCGAACCGCTCGCCGCACTGCGCGCCGCCCTCGTCGGCGCAGACCCCACTGATAGAATCATCGTCTTCGGCTCCTTCTACACCGTGGGTGGCGTGCTGAAGGAAGGCCTGCCCCGGTTGGCCGCAGCGCACATCGGCTGATTCGGCGGTGCTGCTGCTTCACGGCAGCGTGATGCGGGGCACAGCAACACGCCTTCCCGCACTCGAGAAAACCGCACTGCATGGGTCTGTTGTCGATCTTCCGTAGCCAATCCGGCGCCCGTGCTGCCAAGCCCGCTGCACGCGAGGCCTCGGCCGATTCCGTTCAGCAGGCGCGCACACGCGCGCGCCGCCGGCTCATCGGTGCTGCGGTGCTGGTGCTCATCGGCATCGTCGGGTTTCCGCTGCTGTTCGAGACTCAGCCGCGGCCGATTCCGGTCGACATCTCGATCGAAATTCCGCGCAAGGACAGCGCACCGCCGTTGGTGATGCCGGCTGCGCGCCGCAAAGCGCCGACGGCGGTGATGCCGGTCGAGCCTGCTGCATCGACTGCATCGACCGAGATCATCACCGAGACGCGCGCCGATGCGGGCCGCGAGGTGCCGGCACCGGCGACCAAGGCCTCCGCATCTGCGACGAAGCCGATCGAGCCGCCCGCGCCCGTCAAGGCGCCCGTCGCCGCCACACCGCCCGCTGCGAAGATCGCCGCGCCGGCTGCTGAACCGACGCATGCGCCGAGCGTGGCCGACGCCAACCCTTCAACGAAGGACGGCGCGCGCTACGTCGTGCAGGTCGGCGCGTTCGCCGACCCGACCGCAGCGCGCGAAACGCGGCTCAAGGTCGAGAAGCTCGGCTTGAAGACCTACACCCAAGTCGCGGAGACGCCGTCGGGCAGCCGCATTCGCGTGCGTGTCGGCCCGTTCGCATCGCGCGACGAAGCCGATCGCGCGCTGGCCAAGGCCAAGGCGGCCGGCGTTGCTGCCGTCGTGCTGACGCTGTGATGCAAGGCGGAGCACACCATGCCCTGGGTCGACATCGCGTTTCTCGCCATCCTGCTGCTGTCGATGCTTGTCGGCCTGCTGCGCGGCGTCGTGTTCGAGGTGCTGTCGCTGCTCGGCTGGCTTGCGGCCTACATCGCTGCTCAATGGTTCGCGCCCGACGTCGCGCCGCATCTGCCGGTCGGTTCTCCCGGGTCGGCCTTGAATCATGCGGCGGCGTTCGCATTGACTTTCATTGCGGTGTTGATCATCTGGGGTGTGACGGCCCGCCTGCTGCGCATGCTGATTCGCGCGACGCCGCTGAGCGGGGTCGATCGGCTGCTCGGTGCGACCTTCGGCTTCGCGCGCGGTTGTGTCGTTCTGCTCGCGCTGACCACGGTCGTGCTGCTCACGTCGCTGGCGAAGTCGCCGGCGTGGAAAGAGTCGCGCGGCGCGGTCTGGTCGAGCGACGCCTTGCATGGCCTGAAGCCGATGCTGCCGCGGCAGATCGCCGAGCATCTGCCGCGCTGAGCGCAAGACGTTTGAATCTGGAGTAACCCATGTGTGGCATCGTCGGTGTGATCTCGAAAGCCCCGGTCAACCAGCTGATCTACGACGCGCTGCTGCTGCTGCAGCACCGCGGGCAAGACGCTGCGGGCATCGTCACGATGCAGGGCACGCGCTGCTTCATGCACAAGGCGCGCGGCATGGTGCGCGATGTGTTCCGCACCCGCAACATGCGCGGCCTGCCGGGGACGGTGGGCCTCGGCCAGGTGCGTTATCCGACAGCCGGCAACGCGTACAGCGAGGAAGAGGCGCAGCCGTTCTACGTCAACGCGCCGTTCGGCATCGTGCTGGTTCACAACGGCAATCTGACCAACGCGCACGTGTTGAAGAAGGAGCTGTTCGACATCGACCGCCGCCACATCAACACCGAGAGCGACACCGAGGTGCTGATCAACATCCTCGCGCACGAGCTCGAGCAGGCGGCGCGCGACCTGCCCTTGTCGCGCGATGAAATCTTCAAGGCAGTGCGTGCGGTGCACAAGCGCATCAAGGGCTCGTACGCCGTCGTCGCGCTGATCGCCGGCCACGGCCTGCTCGCATTTCGCGACCCGTTCGGCATTCGTCCGCTGTGCTTCGGCGAAGGCCAGACGCCCGAGGGCCGCGAGGTGATGGTGGCGAGCGAATCGGTGGCACTCGAAGGTACCGGCCACAAGCTGATCCGCGATGTGGCACCCGGTGAGGCAGTGTTCATCGACCTCGAGGGCCAGATCCACACCCAGCAGTGTGCCGACAACCCGACGCTGAACCCTTGCATGTTCGAGTTCGTGTACCTCGCGCGACCCGACTCGGTAATGGACGGCGTGTCGGTCTACCAGGCGCGCTTGAACATGGGCGAGACGCTGGCGCAACGGCTCATCTCGACGATGCCGCCGAACGAGATCGACGTCGTGATCCCGATCCCCGAGTCGAGCCGACCGTCGGCGATGCAGCTCGCACAGAAGATCGGCAAGCCGTATCGCGAAGGCTTCGTCAAGAACCGCTATGTCGGCCGCACCTTCATCATGCCGGGGCAGGGCATGCGCAAGAAGTCGGTGCGCCAGAAGCTCAACGCGATCGTCTCCGAGTTCAAGGGCCGCAACGTGCTGCTCGTCGACGACTCGATCGTCCGCGGCACGACCAGCAAAGAGATCGTGCAGATGGCGCGCGAGGCCGGTGCGCGCAAGGTCTACATGGCGTCGGCGGCGCCGCCGGTGCGTTACCCCAATGTCTACGGCATCGACATGCCGACCAAGGACGAGCTCATCGCGCACAACCGCAGCATCGAAGAGATCCGCGAGTTCATCGGCGCCGACGCGCTGATCTACCAGGACGTGGCGGCGATGAAGCGCGTCGTGAGCCAGTTGAACCCGAAGCTCACCGGCTTCGAAGCGTCGTGCTTCGACGGCCACTACATCACCGGCGACGTGACGGCCGCGGACTTCGACGCGATCGCCGCGCAACGCCGATCGCAAAGCGACGACGACGAAGACGCGGACCGCTCGCGCCTCGCCCTGCAAAGCGCTGCGGAGTGAACCGAATGACCGACAAGAAAATTCCCCGCGTGCAGCTGCCCGACGATGTGCGGCTCGACACGCTTGCCGTTCGCGAAGGCCTTCCCGCGAGTGCGTGGGGCGAAAACTCCGAAGCGTTGTTCCTGACCAGCAGCTTCGTTCACCCCGACGCCGCGACCGCGGCCGCACGCTTCGCCAACGAGCAGGAAGCGTTCATTTATTCGCGCTTCACCAATCCGACGGTCACGATGATGGAGCGGCGTCTCGCTGCGATGGAAGGCATGCAGGCCTGCATCGGCACGGCAAGCGGCATGAGCGCCATCATGCTTCTCGTGCTCGGCTTGCTGAAGGCCGGCGATCATGTAATCTGCTCGCAGAGCGTTTTCGGCACGACGATTCGCTTGCTCAGCGGCGACTTCGCGAAGTTCGGCGTCGAGTCGACCTTCGTCTCGCAGACCGACGTGAACGAGTGGCGCCGCGCGGTCAGGCCGAACACGAAGCTGCTGTTCGCCGAGTCGCCGACCAATCCGCTGACCGAGGTCTGCGACATCCGCGCGCTGGCCGACATCGCACATGCCAACAACGCATTGCTCGCGGTCGACAACTGCTTTTGCACACCCGCACTGCAGCGCCCGGTCGAATACGGTGCGGACCTCATCATCCACTCGGGCACGAAGTATCTCGATGGACAGGGACGCGTCATCGCCGGCGCGATCTGCGCGAGCGACGAGCTCATCAACGATCGGTTCGCTCCGCTGATGCGAAGCTGCGGCATGACCTTGTCGCCGTTCAACGCGTGGGTCGTGCTGAAGGGCCTCGAGACCTTGTCGATTCGCATGCAGGCCCAAAGCCAGCGTGCCGGCGTGTTGGCGTCGTGGCTCGAGCAGCAAGCGCAGGTCGAGCGCGTGTACTACCCGGGGCTGAAGTCGCACCCGCAGCACGAGCTCGCGATGGCGCAACAATCCGGCAACGGCGGTGCGGTCGTGTCATTCATCGTGCGCGGCAAGGGCGCCGACATCGGTCGCAAGAATGCGTTCCACGTCGTCGACAGCACGCGCGTCTGCTCGATCACCGCGAACCTCGGCGACACCAAGACCACGATCACGCACCCCGCCAGCACCACGCATGCGCGGCTGACCGAGGAGCAGCGCCTGGCAGCCGGCATCACGCAAGGAATGGTCCGCGTCGCGGTGGGACTGGACGATGTCGAGGACATCAAGACCGACCTGCTGCGCGGCTTGTCGACGCTGTGAATCCGTCTCGCATGAATCGACGAGTCCGCACCCGCATCGCGCCGTCACCGACCGGCTTTCTTCATTTGGGAACGGCGAGAACAGCGCTGTTCTCGTGGGCGTTTGCCCGCCACTTCGGCGGCGACTTCATCCTGCGAATCGAGGACACCGATGTCGCGCGGTCGACGCAGGATTCGGTGGAGCAGATTCTCGCGTCGATGAAGTGGCTGGGTCTCGATTGCGACGAAGGGCCGATCTACCAGATGCAACGGCTGGAGCAGCGAGCACGCGGCGAGAAAACCCGCTACGACGGCCGCTGGCGCCCGGAGCCGGGCAAGGTGCTGCCGCCCGCGCCGACCGGGGTCGATCCGGTGATTCGCTTTCGCAATCCGCTCGACGGCGCCGTGACCTGGGACGACCTTGTCAAAGGACCGATCAGCATCTCGAACAAGGAGATCGACGACCTCATCATCGTCCGCCCCGACGGCATTCCGACCTACAACTTCTGCGTTGTCGTCGACGACTGGGACATGAACGTGAGCCACGTTTTCCGCGGCGACGAGCATGTCAACAACACGCCGTGGCAGATCAACATCTTCAACGCGCTCGGCGCACCGCTGCCGTTGTTCGGCCACGTGCCGATCATCCTCGGCGACGACGGGCTGAAGCTGTCGAAGCGTCGCGGCGCGGTCAGCGTGACGGCATACGAAGACGCGGGCTATCTGCCCGAGGCGATGCTGAACTATCTGGCGCGCCTGGGTTGGAGCCATGGCGACGAAGAGCTCTTCACGCGAGAGCAGTTGATCGCGTGGTTCGATGGCACGCACCTGTCGAAGAGCCCGGCGCAATGGGATCCGGCCAAGTTGAACTGGGTCAACGCGCACTACCTGAAGACGATCGAAGAGACGCGGCTTGCAGCGCTTGTCTCACAGCAACTCGATCGCCGTGGCATCGCGGCGAGCGTTCAGCAGGTCGCGCCCCTGTGCCCGCTGTTCAAGGATCGTTGCTCGACGACCGTGGAGCTCGCCGATTGGGTCGCGATGTACTTCGCCGACGTGCGGCCGCGGGAAGAAGACCTCGCGACGCATGTCACCGATGCGGTGAAGCCGGCGTTGCACACCTTGCGCAGCAAGCTCGCCGACATCGAGTGGAACAAGGCCGCGATCAGCGTCGCGATCAAGAACACATTGACGGCGCACAGTCTCAAGATGCCGCAGCTCGCGCATGCTGTCCGCGTGCTCGTCTGCGGCCGCGCGCAGACCCCTTCGCTCGACGCGGTGCTCGAGCTATTCCCTCGTGAAACGGTGCTCGCGCGTTTGCGAGGCGATTGAAAAGCTCGCTATAATCGCGGTCTCGCTTGAACGGCGCGACGACCTTCTGCGGTTCAAAAAAGAGGGGGTATAGCTCAGCTGGGAGAGCGCTTGCATGGCATGCAAGAGGTCAGCGGTTCGATCCCGCTTACCTCCACCAAAATGGGTGGCGCGCAGTTCAAGACGATGAAGACATGTCCCCTTCGTCTAGAGGCCTAGGACACCACCCTTTCACGGTGATTACAGGGGTTCGAATCCCCTAGGGGACGCCAAGTTTGGCAAGGCTTGCGCAGAGAACTAAAGTTCAAAGCGGAACATGCTGCAGTGAAGAGTCAGACCACAAGGAGTGGTAGTTCAGTTGGTTAGAATACCGGCCTGTCACGCCGGGGGTCGCGGGTTCGAGCCCCGTCCACTCCGCCAACATTTGAAGCGAAACAGCCACCTTCGGGTGGCTGTTTTTCTTTGCGCCTCGACGGCGCGCGGGCTCAAAGCGGAATCCGCGTGAGGTGCTTGACCTCGTCGAGCACGGCGTAGGCGCGCACATCGCGAACGCCGGGCAGGTTCCACAACACCGACGCCACGAACTCGCGATAGGCGTGCATGTCGCGGGCTCGCGACTTGATCAGATAGTCGAACCCACTGGCCACCTGATGGCACTCGATGACCTCGTCGCAGGTCCGCACCGCCGCGTGCAGTGCAGCGCAGGTGCGTGTCGACGAGTCGGATACTCGCACTGCGCTGAACACGAGCAGCCCGCGGCCGAGCTTGTCGGGATTGAGCACCGCCTCGTAGCGAACGATGAAGCCGTCGCGCTTAAGGCGTGCGACCCGCTCGTAGACGGCCGAGCTGGCCATCTCGAGCTGCTCGGCCAGGCGCACGATGGTGATGCGGCCGTCGGCCTGCAGTGCCCGCAGCAGCTGTTCATCGACGGCATCGAGCGCCCGGTCATCAGCAAGCAAGCGCCGCTCCATGCTTGAGTTGCTGCGTGACGTTGTAGCTGCGCGAGTCGCGCACGCCGGGTAGCGATCCGACGACCGAAGCCACCCGATCGCGCCAAGCGGTAGCGTCTCGCGCCCACACCTTGAGCAGGTAGTCGAAGCTGCCGGCGATCAGGTGGCATTCGAGAATTTCCGGACGCGTCTGCACTGCTGCGTGGAAGGTCTGCATCAAGTCGGCGCCGGTACGGTCCAATTGCACTTCGACATACGCCGTGAAGCCCATGCCGGCCTTCTGCACGTTCAGATGCGCCTGGTAGCCGAGGATGACGCCTTCGCGCTGCAGACGCTTCACGCGCTCGAGTACCGCGGTCGGGGACAGATGCACGTCCTCCGCGAGCTTCAGGTTCGAGATGCGCCCGTCGCGCTTGAGCAAGCGCAGAATGCGCGCATCGGTCTTGTCCAGGGTGATCGGCATGTCTTGTCTCCGGATCGTTGTTCTCCGGTGTTGCAGGCGCCGTGCCAGCCCCGTGGTGGCTTGCCTACGCCCGGTAAGCATTCGTTTCGCGGTCCCGCTTCGTGCGGCAAACCACACACGATGGTGACGATCGATGTATAGAAATCCGCTCATCGAATCCGTGCATTGACTGCTGCGCAGCTCGTGGCCGAAGATCGCGCGCCCGGCGTGGGTGTGCATTTCTCGTGTGGACAGGCCCTGGTTTGGATTCGAAGCGTCATCCTTTGCTGCGCCGCACCGCGCCGCTGATCGGCACCCTCGTGCTGGCAGCCGTGGTCGCGCTGAGCGCCGGGCTTGCGTTCGCGTGGAGTGAACAGCGCGCGTTCGCGCAGCTCGGCGACACGGCAGTGCACCAGCTCAATCTGTATGCAGCGGTGCTCGACATCGAGCTCGGCAAGCAGGGCGACTTGCCGGGGTTGATCGACGCCGACGGCGAAATCGGCGCGTTGCTGAAGGCACCCGAAGCCGCGGGCATGCGCTCTGCGATCAATCGGCGGCTCACACGCTTCGTCGCGCGCTCAGGTGCGCTGTGGGCGGGCGTGCTCGACGCGCAGGGTCGCGTGCTCGCGAGCAGCGATTGGTTCCGACCCGACTCGCAGCTCGGGCGCAGGATGACCGACGAGCCGTGTGTCGCCGACGCGCTCGCCGGCAACGAGACGCGCCATTTCGCCCCCGATGCGGCTGGTGCCTCTACCGTGTGCCTGGCGCGGCCGCTGCGGCGCGACGCATCGACCTTGGGCGCCGTCATCGTGCGCACCAGCCTCGAACCGATCGAGACCGCGTGGGTCGAGTCGGCGTTCCGCCCCGAGAGCGAAAAGCCGATCGTCGTCGACGATGCCGGCATCGTCATCATGTCGTCGGTGCCGGCGTGGAAACGCAAGCCGCTGTCCGCGCTGACACTGCCGGTACGCGCGCTTCCAGACGGTGCCGAGCTCGTGAGCCTGCAGGCTTCGGCCAGCGGAACTCGCGAGCTGCGCGTCATGCACGAACGCCCGCTCGCGCGTGTCGGCTGGCGCTTGTTGATGCTCTCGAGCACGACCCACGTGTGGCGCGATGCACGCGCCGCGGCGTGGAGCGGCGGCGCGGCGGCCGGCTGCGTCGGCCTCGTCATCGCATTGCTGCTGCAGCGCCGGCGCGTGGTGGCGCAAAAGCTCGCCGCGCGCGAAGCGCTGCAGCGCGCGAACGACGAGCTCGAGCAGAAGGTGCGCCAGCGCACCGCCGAGCTCGAGATGAGCAACCGCGAATTGCGCCGCGAGGTGCACGAACGCGAGCACGCCGAGCAGGTGCTGCGCCAGGCGCAGGAAGAGCTCGTGCAGGCCGGCAAGCTCGCGCTGCTCGGTCAGCTTTCGGCGGGCATCTCGCACGAGCTCGGCCAGCCGCTGACGGCGTTGCGCGCGCTCGCCGACAACGGCCGCCTGCTGCTCGAGCGCGCGCAACTCCAGCTCGCGAGCGAAAACTTCCAGGCGATCAACGGCCTGGCCGAACGCATGGGCCGCATCACCGCGCAGCTCAAGTCGTTCACGCGCAAGGCCCCCGTGAGCGAGCGTGCGCTGCCGCTCGCGCAGGCGGTCGCCAACGCACGCCTGCTGCTGCGCGCGCGGCTGCAGGCCGAGTGCGTCACGCTGCGCGAGGAGCTGCCCGACAGCCTGGCGGTGCAGTGCGATGCGCACCGCCTCGAGCAGGTGCTCGTCAACCTGATGGCCAACGCGATCGACGCGATGCACGCGAGCGAGCAGCGCGTGCTGACGATCTGCGCGGCGGCCAGCGGCACGCGGGTCGTGGTGCGCGTGGCCGACTCGGGCCCCGGCATTCCGGCGCAGCTCGGCGCGCGTTTGTTCGAGCCGTTTTTCACGACCAAGCCGCCCGGCGAAGGGCTCGGGCTCGGGCTCGTGATCTCATCGCACATCGTGCGCGAGTTCGGCGGCGTGCTGCGTTCGGTGCCGGCGGAGTCGGGAGCAGTATTCGAATTCGATGTCGCTCAGGCGAGCGTGGAAGGGCAGCAATGGTTGACGCAATCCGCGTCGCACTGATCGACGACGACCGCGCGGTGCGCAGCAGCCTCGTGCAGACGCTGCAGCTCGCGGGCTTCGAGGTGTCGGCGTATGAATCGGCCGAGCAGGCGCTCGCGCAGATCGGCAGTGAGTTCATCGGCGTCGTCATCAGCGACGTGCGCTTGCCGAAGATGGACGGCCTCGCGCTGCTGCAGCGCGTGCTGCAGCTCGACGCCGCGACGCCGGTCATCCTCATCACCGCGCACGGCGACGTCGGCATGGCGGTGCAGGCGATGCGCGCCGGCGCCTATGACTTCATCGAGAAGCCGTTCGCGCCCGAGCGGCTCGTCGAGGTGACGACCCGTGCGATCGAGCGACGTGCGTTGAGCGCCGAGGTCCAGTCGCTGCGCAGCCAGCTCGCGGCGCAGCGCGGCATCGAGGCGGTGCTGCTCGGCCGATCGGCTGCGATGCAGGCGCTGCAGCACCAGGTCCAGCAGCTCGCGTCGACGTCGGCCGACGTGATGCTCGTCGGCGAGACCGGCACCGGCAAGGAGCTCGTCGCGCGCTGCCTGCACGAGCACAGCGCGCGGCGCAAAGGCCACTTCGTCGCGATCAATTGTGGCGGCCTGCCCGACTCGCTGCTCGAGAGCGAGCTGTTCGGCCACGAGAGCGGCGCGTTCACGTCGGCGTCGCGCCGGCGCATCGGCAAGATCGAACACGCCAACGGCGGCACGCTGCTGCTCGACGAGATCGAAAGCATGCCGCTCGCGTTCCAGGTCAAGCTGCTGCGCGTGCTGCAGGAGCGCAAGCTCGAGCGGCTCGGCTCGAACGACGAGATCGCCGTCGACGTGCGTGTGATTGCGGCGAGCAAGGCCGACCTGCGCGAGCTGAGCGCGCAGCAGCGCTTTCGCAGCGACCTGTACTACCGGCTCAACGTGGCTGAGCTGCGGCTGCCGCCGCTGCGCGAGCGGCGCGACGACATCCCGCTGCTGTTCGAGCACTTCGTGACGCAGGCCGCCGCGCGCCACGACCGCGAAGCGCAGATACCGAGCGCGGCACTGTCGCAGCAATTGATGGGGCACGACTGGCCGGGTAATGTGCGCGAGCTGCGCAACGCGGCCGAACGCTTCGTGCTCGGGCTCGGCGACGAGCAACTGCTGATCGGCACCGCCGGCGCGCCGCTCACGCTCACCCAGCAGATGGACCAAGTCGAGAAGGTGCTGATCGAGCAGGCGCTCAAAGCCCATCGCGGCCGCATGATCGCTGCCTGCGAAACACTCGGCATCGCGCGCAAGACGCTGTACGACAAGATCGCTCGCCACGCGATCGTGGTCGACGATTACCGCGCGGCGCCGGCCGAATAGACCGCAGGGTCGGGCGAGTCGCTCGGGTGCGCGATCACGCGCCGCATCATCGGGCTCATCGGCAGCGCAAGGTTGATGCCGTGCGGCGGGATCGGCGACTCGAACCAGCGCCGGTAGATGCGCTCGATCTCGCCGCTCTTGAACAGCGCGAGGATCGCGTCGTCGGCGAGCCGCTTGAACTCAGGGTCACCCTTGGCGAGCATGAAGCCGTAGGGCTCGACCGACAGCGCGTCGTCAGAGACGAGGTAGTCGCCGGGGCGGCGTGAGCGCGCGATGCTGCCGTACAGCAGCACGTCGTCCATCGCATAGGCGGCGGCGCGGTCGGTCTCGACGAGGCGGAACGCCTCGGGGTCGTCCTGCGCGGCGACGATGCTCAGGTCCCAGCCGCGCGAGGTGCGCAGGTCTTCGAGGTGGCGCAGGCTCGTCGTGCCGACGCTCGACGTGACGACCTTGCCGCGCAGGTCGGCGAGGCTGCGCACCGGCGTCGCCTTCTTCGACACGAGCCGGCTCGCCGCGACGTAGGTGGTGACGGTGAACGCGACTTGGCGCGCTCGCTCGGCGGTGTTCGTCGTGACGCCGCATTCGAGGTCGACGGTGCCGTTGGCGACCATCGGGATGCGCGTCGACGAGTTGACCGCGACATAGCGCCGCTCGAGGTCGGCGATGCCGAGCCGCGCCTGCACCGCATCGACGATGTGCTCGCAGATCGCCATCGAATAACCGATCGGCCGCTGCGCCTGGTCGAGGTAGGAAAACGGCAGGCTCGACTCGCGGTAGCCGATCGCGATCATCCCGGCTTCGCTGATCTTGCGCAGCGTCGGCGACGACTGGGCAGCGGCGCAGCCGAGCCACAACGTGGATGCAAGAGCGAGACAGAGTCTGAGGACGCTGACCCAACGACGGTTCATGGCCGTGGATTCTAGACAGACCGCTACCAGCGATCCGAGCGCATCAACGGCAGCCACTTGCCCGCGCGCAGCTCGTACACCGCGATTGCGCCGTAGCGTTGTTCGCCGTCGTCGCGAAAGCGCATCGAGCCGGTGACCGGCGCTGCGCCGTCGAAGGTCTTCAGCCGCTGCAGCAAGTGAGCGCGGTCGACGGAGCCGTTGCGCGTGATCGCATCGGCCACCAAATGAACCGCGTCGTACGCGTAGTGCGCGCCGTACACCGGCTCGCCGTTGAAGCGCTTGCGAAACTTCTCGAGAAAGGCCGGGCCGTTAGGGAATTCGCGCGCCTCGAGGATCGGCGAGGTCGCGAAGATCGCCTGCACGACGCCGGCCGAATGCAGCAGCTTGTCGGTCTTCAGTGTGTCGCCGCCGACGATGCGCATGCGCTGCAGTCCCGCCTTCGCGAGTTGCTGCACCAGCGCCTCGACCTGGAAGTCGCTCAGGATCGCGACGATCACGTCGCTCGAGGTGTCGCGCAACTCGGCCATCTGCGGCGTGAAGTCGATCCGGCTGTTGTCGAGCGAGAGCCGCAGCGGGACCTTCTTGCCGGCGCGCGCGACGTCGGCCGCCACCGCATCGGCCAAGCCCTTGCCGTATGGTGTGGCGTCGTCGATCACGGCAAAGCGCTCGGCGCCCGGCAACTGCGCTGCGAAGCTGCCGATGGCGCGCGACTGCAGATCGTCGTTGGCGACGAGGCGCAAGGTGGTCGCGAGTTGGAGCTGCGTGTAGCTCGGCTTGGTCGAGATCGCGAGCTGCGGAATGTTGGCCTGCGCGTAGATCGGTGCCGCCGCGATGCTGACGCCGGAGTTCAGGTTCGCGAGCGCCACCAGCACGTCGGCTTCGACGAGACGCTGCGCGGCGACCTTGCCGGCCTCGGCATCGGCCTTGTCGTCGGCCGACACGATCTCGAGCCGCGCCCGCGCCGAACCGCTGCGCACGCCACCGCCGGCATTGATCTCGTCGACCGCGAGCTGCGCGCCGTTGAGCATGTCCTGGCCTTGCGCGCCGATGCTGCCCGACAAGGGTTGTGCAACGCCGATCTTGTTGACGCTTGGCGCCTGGTCGCAGCCGGCGAGTGCGCCGAGCAGCAGGGTCGATGCAGCGGCAGATAGGAACGCGTGCAACACGGAACGGATTGAAAGACGACGCATGGCTGTCCTCAGGCTGATCGGTCGACACGGGCGTTCGACAACGGGCGTCAGCGTGCCTCTGATCGGCGTCGAGAACTCGCCGAAGCGCCGCGCGAGAACCGCAGGATCGTCGGCCGCATCGCCCGCTTTCCGACAGTCCTCGAAGGGTGCGTGCGGAACACTTCGCCTCGCGGTTCAACGTGGCCCACGGCACGCAACCGCAGGGCCCGACGGCCGTGCCATCGAGCGCGATGTACGGCTGCGGTGAACGAGTCAACCCATTCATCACAACACCATGAAGAGACAAACACTCCTGAGGGCATTCAGCGTCGCCGGCCTCGCATGCGGCGCCGCCGTGGCGTCGGCTCAATCCAGCGTCACCATCTACGGCCGTCTCAACGAGACGGTCGAGCGCCAGACAGCGGGCGGCAGCTCGGTGTGGGTGCTGCAGAACAACTCGTCGCGCATCGGTTTCAAGGGCACCGAAGACATGGGCGGCGGTCTCGCCGCGGGCTTCCAGATCGAGCATGGCTTCAGTCCCGACACCGGTGCGGCCAACGCCGTGTTCTGGGGCCGCCGCTCCGAGGTGAACCTCACCGCCTCGAGCGCCGGCACGCTGCGCCTCGGGAACATGGTCAGCGAGGCGTACTACGCGACAGCCGACTACGTGAGCATGCACAACCACGACACCGGCACGTCGTCGGACGCGCTCTACGCCTATGTGTCGAGCAACACCAACAAGATCGCGTACCACTCGCCGACCTTCGGCGGCGCCACGGTCGACGTTGCACGCACCTTGGGCGAAGCCAGGCCCGGCGTGAACCCGACCTACGACCTCGCCGTCAATTGGGCCAACGGCCCGCTGCAACTCGGCGCGGGCTACGCGAAGGACGGCGACGTGCACCAGCTCGCGCTGCGCGGCTTGTACGAGTTCGGCGCCTTCACGCTCGGCGGCTACGTCCAGCGATGTATGCGCTGGGCAATTCGGAATTCCACGTCAACGTCGGCAGCGCCGGCAACATCGGTGGCCTGGCCGGCAGCAAGGCGAGCCAGGCGACCGTGGCCTACAACTACAAGCTCAGCAAGCGCACCAAGGTCTACGGCTTCTACACCCGCCTGAACGACGGCGCGGCAGGGATCTACGGCGGCGACTTCCACTCGGTCGCGCTCGGCATCCGGCACAACTTCTGATCAAGGGGACGAATCCATGAGACATCACTTCACCATCTCTGCCGTCGCACTCGCAGCGGCCACGCTGATCGCCAGCGGTGCTTGCGCACAAGACCTGGTCGTCAAGATCGGGCATGTCGGACCGACCAGCGGCGGCATCGCGCACCTCGGCAAAGATATCGAGCTCGGCGCGCGCATGGCCATCGACGACCTCAATGCGAAGGGCGTGACCATCGGCGGCAAGAAAGCCAAGTTCGAGCTGGTCCCCGAAGACGATGCGGGCGACCCCAAGCAAGGCACTGCGGCGGCCCAAAAGCTCGTCGACTCCAAGGTCAACGGCGTCGTCGGGCACTTGAACTCGGGCACCTCGATCCCTGCGTCGAAGGTCTACGCCGACGCCGGCATCCCGCAAATTTCTCCCTCGGCGACCAACCCGAAGTTCACCCGCAGCGGCCACAAGACCACGTTCCGCGTGGTTGCTGACGACGTGCACCTGGGCGGCACGCTCGGGCGCTACGCGGTGAAGGAGCTCAAGGGCCAATCGATCGCCGTCATCGACGACCGCACCGCGTATGGCCAGGGTGTGGCCGAAGAGTTCGAGAAGGCCGTGAAGGCCGCCGGCGGCAACATCTCCGAGCGTCAATTCACCACTGACAAGTCGACCGATTTCACCGCCATCTTGACCGCCGTGAAGGACAAGAAAGCCGACGTCGTGTTCTACGGCGGCATGGACGCGGTGGCCGGCCCGATGATTCGCCAGATGAAGCAGCTCGGCCTGAATGCCAAGTTCGTCGGCGGCGACGGCATCTGCTCGAGCGAGCTGCCCAAGCTCGCTGCCGGCGCGATGGCCGACGGCCAAGTCATCTGTGCCGAGGCCGGTGGCGTCGAAGGCAAGCAAAAGATCGGCATGGAGAAGTTCAAGGCCAGCTTCAAGAAGAAGTTCAACCTCGATGTGCAGATCTATGCGCCCTACGTGTACGACGCTGTCAACGTGATGGTGGCGGCGATGGTCAAGGCCGGCTCGGCCGACCCGGCGAAGTACTTGCCGGTGCTCGCCAAGACCGACAACTACCACGGTGTCACCGGTGACATCAGCTTCGACGACAAGGGCGACATCCGCAACGGTGCCCTGACGCTGTTCACCTACAAGGGTGAGAAGCGCGAAGAGATGAAGGTTGTGCGCTGAAGGCAGCTACGACCTCAAGGTGAACAGCACTCACTGATCGATTGACGTCAAAGGGGAGCGGGCAGGCCGGGGAAGGACCAGAGCGAGTCCCCGGCAACGCTGTCCCGCTCCCCTTCTTTTTTTGCGACTCGGGCTGCGCGATGAGTAGACCGTTGTCAGGTCTGTGCAGCCCGCCTGCTCGACGGCCACTTCAGCACGCCGGTCGTGAGCCCGGTGCCGACGAGGATCACGGCGCAGCCCGCGACCATCGCGGCGGTGATGCGCTCGTCGAGGAAGAACCAACCCCAAAGCACGGCGAAGACCGGAATCAGAAACGTGACTGCGATCGCATTCGCCGGGCCGACGTGGGCGATGAGGCGGAAGTACAGCAGGTACGCCATGCCGGTGCACGCCACCGCGAGCAGGCTCGCTGCGATCCATGCGCCGTGCGACGGCATCGTGTGCGGCCACCAGACGACAGCCGGTACCAGCAAGACGAGTGCAGCCGACAGCTGGCTGCCCGCGGCCACCGCCATGGGCGGCACTCCATTCAATCGCTTCTTCGCGAAGTTCGCGGCGACGCCGTAGAGCGCGGCGCCGGCGAGGCAGGCGACGATGGCCCAGCCCGAGCCGCCGGGCTTGAAGCTCGCCTTGTCCGATGCGAGCCAGATCACGCCGCCGAAGCCGATCGCGAGTCCGAGCACGCGCGAGCGAGTCAGCTTGTCGTTGAGCCACAGCCAGGCGACGAGCGCGCCGAACAGCGGCGAGGCCGCATTGAAGATCGCCGACAGGCCCGCGCTGATCGACAGTGCTGCATAGCTGAAGCACAGGAACGGCAGCGCCGAGTTGATCGCGCCGACGATGAAGATTGCGCGCCAGTGCCGGCGCAACGCGCCGATCTGTCCGCGCCACTGCAGCAGCGGCAGCAGGAACAACGCGGCGCCAATGACGCGCACGGCGGACAGTGCGACCGGACCGAACTCGGCCGCGCCCATGCGCATGAACAGGAACGATGCGCCCCACAGTGCGGCCAGCGCGATCAGCTCGCCGAGGTCGGATGATTTCATCGCGATTCCTCTTCGAGCGCGAGCAGCGCGCGCTTGCGCTCCACGCCGCCGGCATAGCCGGTGAGT
>VBCQ01000182.1 GCA_005882155.1 Betaproteobacteria bacterium | reverse complement strand
TGGAACAAGTACGTCTTCCGCACCGGCCGCAACAGCTCGCAGGACGCGATCAGCAATGCCGTGGCGCTCGACAAGGCAGGCGTCAATATCGCCACGCTCGCGCAGGACTACGCGTTCGGCCGCGATGGCGTGAAGGCGTTCAAGGACGCGATCAAGCACGCCAAGATCGTCCATGAGGAATACCTGCCGACCTCGACCACCGACTTCACGGCCGGTGCGCAGCACATCATCGACGCGCTGAAGGACAAGCCCGGCCGCAAGGTGATCTGGATCAT
>VBCQ01000181.1 GCA_005882155.1 Betaproteobacteria bacterium | reverse complement strand
TCACCGCCGGCGGCATGGCAGCCGGCATCGCGCTGGTCGAAGCGCTGAAGAAGAGCAACGGCGACACCAACACCGAGAAGCTCATCAAGACGATGGAAGGGATGAGCTTCGAAACGCCGAAGGGCAAGATGACCTTCCGTAAAGAAGACCACCAGGCGATGCAGTCGATGTACCACTTCAAGATCAAGGTCGACCCGGCGTTCACCTGGGGCGTGCCCGAGCTGGTGCGCGAGATCAAGCCCGAGGAAATGAACGTCCCCATCAAGAACAAGCGCTAGGCGATCGACACGCTCCCTCTCCCCGCTGGGGAGGGTTTGGGGTGAGGGGCCCGCCATGCTCGAGACCAAAGACCTGACCATCCGCTTCGGCGGCCACGTCGCCGTCGATCATGTGTCGTGCGCGTTCACGCCCGGCACCCTGACGGCGATCGTCGGCCCGAACGGCGCCGGCAAGACGACCTACTTCAACCTGATCTCGGGCCAGCTGCGCGCAAGCGTTGGCTCGGTGCATTTGAACGGCGTCGACATCACGCGCGACACGGCGCCGTCGCGAACTCACCGCGGACTCGGCCGCGCGTTCCAGCTGACGCAGCTGTTCCCGAACCTATCGGTCGTCGAGAACGTTCGCCTCGCGGTGCAGTCGCGCCGCCGTGAAGGGCTGAACCTGTGGTCGGTGTGGCTCGACCATCGCAACACGCTGGAGCGCGCACATGCGCTCGTCGACCGCGTCAAGCTCGGCGACCGTGCCGATGCCGCGGCGAGCAGCCTGCCGCATGGCGACCAGCGCAAGCTCGAGGTCGCGATGCTGATGGCGCTCGAGCCGAGCGTCTACATGTTCGACGAGCCGACCGCCGGCATGAGCGTCGACGACGTGCCGGTCATCCTCGACCTGATCCGCATGCTGAAGGCGCAGCGCGACAAGACGATCCTGCTGGTCGAGCACAAGATGGACGTGGTGCGCGAGCTCGCCGACCGCATCATCGTGCTGCACAACGGGCAGCTGGTGGCCGATGGAGAACCGGCGGCGGTGATTGCGTCGCCGGTCGTGCAAAACGCGTACCTCGGCATCGCGCCGGTGGAGGCAGCATGAAGCGCTCGCCAGCCACCTCGTTCGCGCCACCCACCCCGTTCGCGCTGAGCCTGTCGAAGCGCCCGTGCATCCTGAGCTTGTCGAAGGGGCTGAGCCTGTCGAAGCGCCCGTGCATCCTGAGCTTGTCGAAGGGGCTGAGCCTGTCGAAGCGCCCGCGCAGGCTTCGACAAGCTCAGCCCGAACGGGACTTTGCAGCGGACCACCAATCATGACGACGCCGCTGCTTCAGCTCACCGGCGTGCACACGCACATCGGCGCGTACCACATCCTGCATGGCGTCGACTTCGAGGTGCCGACGGGACAGGTGACGATGCTGCTCGGCCGCAACGGTGCCGGCAAGACGACGACCTTGCGGACCATCATGGGACTGTGGGCTGCATCGAGTGGCCAAGTGCTGTTCGATGGTCGATCCATCGGCGGCGAGCGCGGCCAGCTGCGCACGCCCGACATCGCGCAGCTCGGCATCGCCTACGTGCCGGAGAACATGGGCATCTTCAGCGATCTCACGGTGCGCGAGAACCTGCTGCTCGCCGCACGCGGCGCGCGCACGCTCGACCACATGGACACGCAGCGCCTCGACTGGCTATTCGGCCTCTTTCCGGCGCTGAAGAAGTTCTGGCTCTACCCGGCGGGCAAGCTGTCGGGCGGACAGAAGCAGATGCTCGCGATCGCCCGCGCGATGGTCGAGCCGCGGCGCCTGCTGTTGATCGACGAGCCGAGCAAAGGCCTCGCGCCGGCGATCGTGCAGAACCTCATCAGCGCGTTGCGCGAATTGAAGGCGACGCAGACGACGGTGTTGCTGGTCGAGCAGAACTTCGGCATGGCGCGTTCGCTCGGTGATCACGTCGCGGTCATGGACGATGGCCGCGTCGTGCACCGCGGCGCGATGTCCGAGCTGGCCGAAGACGAATCGCTGCAGCAGCGTCTGCTCGGCTTGTCGCTGGGAGCGCATCAATGAGCGCGACGACGGCTGCATTGCCAGTGTCGACGACGGCGATTCCAAAGGCGAGCTTCGATTGGCTGCCGCTCGCCCTCGTGCCCGTACTCGCGCTGCTCGCGTGGCCGCTCATCGGCTCTTCGCCGACCTGGGTCACGTTGACCGTCGCCGGACTCGCGATGGGCATGATCGTCTTCATCATCGCCTCGGGTCTCACGCTCGTCTTCGGCCTGATGGACGTGCTGAACTTCGGCCACGGCGTGTTCATCGCGCTGGGTGCCTTCGTCGCGACCAGCGTGCTCGGCTGGATGGCCGACTGGACGGCGTCCGACAGCCTGTGGCGCAACCTCGCCGCGATCTTCCCGGCGATGCTCGTCGCGATGGCGGTCGCCGGCGCGGTCGGCTATGCATTCGAGCGCGTGCTCGTGCGCCCGGTCTATGGCCAGCACTTGAAGCAGATCCTCATCACGATGGGCGGGATGATCATCGGCGAGGAGCTGATCAAGGTCGTCTGGGGGCCCGACATGATTCCGCTGCCGCTGCCCGCGGCGCTGCGCGGCGCGCTGATCTTCGGCGATGCGGCGGTCGAGAAATTCCGCCTCGTCGCGGTGGTGATCGGCGCGGTGGTGCTGATCGCGATGCTGTTCACGCTGAATCGCACCAAGCTCGGCTTGTTGATTCGCGCTGGCGTGCAGGACCGCGAAATGGTCGAGAGCCTCGGCTACCGGATTCGCCAGCTCTTCATCGGCGTGTTCATCGCCGGCTCGGCGCTCGCCGGCATCGGTGGCGCGCTGTGGGGCCTCTACCAGCAAGGCGTGGTGCCGCAGATGGGCGCGCGCGTCAACGTGCTGATCTTCATTGTCATCATCATCGGCGGACTCGGCTCGACCTTCGGCTGCTTCGTCGGCGCGCTGCTCGTTGGGGCGATGTTCTCCAACATCGGGCTGATGGTCGTGGTGCTGCTGTGGCGGCCGCAAGGGCTGTATCCGGTGACGAACAGATGACTGTCGCCATGCACCACCCAAATGCCGTTCGCACTGAGCTTGTCGAAGTGCCCGCGCGACCTTCCCACAAGGCTTCGACAAGCTCAGCCCGAACGGGAGATATTTGATGCTGAATCGCCTCCTCTCCCACGACCTGCCGCGCAATCGCTGGCTCGCGCTGCTGCTCGTCCTCATCGTCCTCGGCCTCGCGCTGACGCCGTTCATCTTTCCCGGCACCAAGGCGCTCAACGTCGCAGCCAAGATCATCGTGTTCATCGTGCTCGTTGCGAGCTTCGACCTGCTGCTCGGCTACACCGGCATCGTCAGCTTCGCGCACACGATGTTCTTCGGCATCGGTGCTTACGGCGTCGCGATTGCGAGCACGCGGCTCGGCCCGACCTGGGGTGCGCTCGCGTTGGGCATCGCCCTCGCGCTGATCGTCTCGCTGCTGCTGTCGTTGCTGATCGGCCTGTTCAGCCTGCGCGTGAAAGCGATCTTTTTCGCGATGATCACGCTCGCCGTCGGCGGCGAGGACGGTCTCAACTTCAAGGTGCCCGAGGCACTGCAACCCGCAACGCAGTATCTCGAAGAACCGTTCTTCGGTGCCGCCATCGACGGCCGCTTCGTCACCTATTACCTGCTGTTTGTCGTCGCGCTGCTGCTGGTGCTGACGATGCTGCGCATCGTCAACTCGCCGTTCGGCCGTGTGCTGCAGGCGATCCGCGAGAACGACTTCCGCGCCGAAGCGATCGGCTACCGAACGGTGGTCTATCGCACGCTGAGCAACGTGCTGTCGGCACTGTTCGCGACGCTGGCCGGCTGCCTGCTCGCGCTCTGGCTGCGCTACAACGGCCCGGACACCTCGCTGTCGTTCGAGATCATGCTCGACATCTTGCTGATCGTCGTCATCGGCGGCATGGGAACGATCTACGGCGCGGTCGTCGGCGGCGTGCTGTTCGTGCTCGCGCAAAGTTATTTGCAAGACCTGATGAAGCTCGGCGCGTCGGCCGTCGAAGGCGTGCCGGTGGTCTCGCAACTCGTCTCGCCCGATCGCTGGCTGTTGTGGCTCGGCATCCTGTTCGTGCTGTCGGTCTATCACTTCCCGAGCGGCGTGGTCGGGCGGCTGCGTTCGTTGAAGTAACGCCCGAGTCGTGCCATGACCATGCGCTCCCACTACCTGCAGTGC
>VBCQ01000008.1 GCA_005882155.1 Betaproteobacteria bacterium | reverse complement strand
GGCGAGGACGCCCTTCTTGAACACGAAGTTCGACCAAGCCTGCAGCTCTCCCGTCTGCACGATGGCGTAGGCGCGCTTCACGCGTTCGTAGAAGCTGAAGCGCTCCTGCGGCTCGCATTGTTCGGCGCTGCCGCTGCCGCCGGCGCTCATGTCCGCGATCACTTCGCGCTGCAACTCCGAACGGTAGCCCGGCGCCGTGCCGCCGACCTGCATGTAGGCCACCGGCTGAGCCACGAAGTCGTCCAGCGGGAACACCGACAGCACGGCGGCACAGGCCTCGCGCATGCTCACGCCGGGCAGGCGCAACACGGTCTTGCCGCGCCCGAGCGACTCTGCCGTGAAGTTGGCGTCGGCCAGCACGATTTCATCGCCGTGGCCCATCTCGCACAGCAGCTTCAGAAGCTCGGGCGAGAGCAGAGGGTTGATGCCCTTCAGCATGGCTTCGTCTCAGTGCGCCAGACATTCGGCGGGGATCTTGTTCGCAGGCATCGCGCCGGTCATCACCGCGACGGTGTCGCTCATGCTGATCTTCTTCGGGTTCAGCACCGCGGCACGCTTGCCCAGGCGCGCCACGTGGATGCGGTCGGCCACCTCGAACACATGCGGCATGTTGTGCGAGATCAGCACCACCGGCAGGCCGCGGTCGCGCACGCGCCGGATCAGCTCCAGCACCATGTTGCCTTCCTTCACGCCGAGCGCGGCCGTCGGTTCGTCCATGATCACGACGTGCTGCGCGAAGGCTGCCGCGCGACCCACCGCGACACACTGGCGCTGCCCGCCGGACAGCGTTTCGACCGGCTGCGTCATCGAGCGGATGCCAACCTTCAGCTCCTGCATGCGAGCGATGCTTTCCTGAAGCATCTTCTTCTTGTCCAGCATGCGCAGCACGTTGCCGAGGAAGCCGGGCCGGCGCAGCTCGCGGCCGAGGAACAGATTCTCGGAGATGCTCATCGCCGCAGCGACGGCCAAGTCCTGGTACACGGTCTCGATGCCGGCGCGGCGCGCGTCGATCGGGCTCCTGAAGTGGATGGTCTTGCCGTCGAGCAGGATCTCGCCTTCATCGGGAATGGTCGCGCCCGACAGCGCCTTGATCAGCGAGGACTTGCCGGCGCCGTTGTCGCCGATCACCGCCAGGATCTCGCCGGCGCGCAACTCGAAGTCGGCGCCGTCGAGTGCGACGACATGGCCGTAGCGCTTGACCAGTCCCTTGGCCTGCATGACCGGTTTCGGTTGCGCGCTCATTAGCGGCCTCCCCTGCGTGAGAGTTGATCGACGGCCACCGCCAGGATCACCAGGATGCCGGTGATCAGGACTTGGTAGACCGATGGAGTGCCCATCAGCGTGAGGCCGTTTCGCAGCACGCCGACGATTACCGCGCCGATCAGCGAGCCGAGGATGACGCCACGGCCGCCGAACAGGCTGGTGCCGCCGAGCACCACCGCCGTGATGGCGTCGAGGTTCTCGGTCTGGCCGGCGTTCGGGTCGCCGACCTCCGTGCGGGCTACCGACAGCAGCGCCGCGATGCCGTAGAACACGCCGGCCAGCACATACACACCGAGCAGCACACGTTCGGTCGCGATGCCGGTGAGGCGCGTGGCCTCGGGGTTGTTGCCCACCGCGTAGACGTGACGGCCGGCCGCGGTTTCTCGCAGCCAGAACCAGACGCCGAAATACAGCATCAGCATCAGCACCACGCCCAAAGCTACCGAGGTGCCGCCGAAGTTGAAGGTGCTGCCCAGCCAGGTCATGGCTGGCGGCAGGTTCGTGACCGTCTGCGCGTTGGAGTAGAGCTGGGTGACGGCGAAGGCAATGTTCAGCGTGCCCAGCGTGACGATGAAGGGCGGCAGCTTGATCCGCGTAACCAGCAGGCCGTTGACGAGGCCGAACAGCGCCGTCACGCCAACGCCGCACAGGATGGCCAGCGGCGCGGGCAGTCCCACTTCAACCGCCAGCTTGGTCATCACGATGCCGCCCAGCGCCATGACCATGCCGCACGAAAGATCGATGCCAGCGGTCAGGATGATGAGGGTCTGGCCGATGGCAATGACACCCACCACCATGACCTGCTGCAGCACCAGCGAGAAGTTCTCGCTGCTCAGGAAGCGGTCGCTCTGGGTCGCGAAGAAGACGCACGCGAGCAGCAGGGCAAAGAAAGGCCCGAGGGTGCTGATCGGCGGGAGCTTTTCTTTCCAAGTCTGCGCGGGCGGCACCGCGCCGGTGGAGGTGGCGCTCATCACTTCTTGCCCCAGCACAAATCGGTGCCCGTCTTGACGTCTTTGCTGTCAACGCCGGCCAGGGGCTTGGCTGAGATCAGCGTCACGCCAGTATCGGTGTAGCCGCTGACCTTCTTGCCGGTCTTGGCGTACGCGATACCGGCTTCGACGCCCATCGACGCCATCTTTAGCGGGTATTGCTGTGAGGTGGCGGCAATCACGCCCGCACCGACGTTCTTGACGCCCTCGCAGCCGCCGTCCACCGAGACGATGACCACGTTCTTTTCCTTGCCGGCGGACTTGAGGGCCGTGAAGGCGCCGGCGGCAGCCGGCTCGTTGATGGTGTAGACGAGGTTGATCTCGGGGTTCTTCTGCAGGCAGTTCTCCATCGCTGTCTGTCCCTTGGCCGGGTCACCGAAGCTGTCGGCCATGCACACCACTTCGGGGGCCTTGCCGAGCTCGTTGCTCTTGGCCTCGGGCGCGGCAAGGCCGAAGCCCTTCAGGAAGCCGTTGTGGCGCTGAGCGCCGACCGGGTGGCCGGGGAACAGGTCGAGCGTGGCGATCTTGGCCGGCTTGCCGGCGAGCGCTGCCTTGGCGTATTGACCGATCAGCACGCCGGCCTGGTAGTTGTCGGTGGCGAACAGCGCGTCGGTAGCGTCGGCCGGGTCGGTCGGGCTGTCCAGCGCGATCACCATCACGCCCTTTTTCTGCGCCTTCTTGATCGCCGGCACGATGGCCTTGCTGTCGCTGGGCGTGATCAGGATCGTCTTGGCGCCGGCGGCCATCATGTTCTCGATCGCGGTCACCTGGCCGGCGTTGTCGCCGTCGGTCTTGCCGGCGCCCGAAAGCAGCTTGGCGCCATTGGCCTGGGCGGCGGCTGCGGCGCCTTCCTTCATCTTCACGAAGAACGGGTTGGTTTCGGTCTTGGTGATCAGGCCGATGACCACTTGGTCGGCGGCGATCGAAGCGCCGGCGCTGGCCAGCAGGGCAGCGAGAACGGTGGCGTGCTTGAGTTGCATGGAGTCTCCTTCGGGTTGGGCGGGGGCTGATGAAAGTGTCGTCGCAGCCAATTAATAAATCAAGACGATGTATTAATGGAAAACCCGAATGCCGGCTGAATAGTTTGGCGGCATGCTTCGAACCATCGCCAGACCGGCCGAGCGCTGCGACGGCAGCCATTCGTTTCCGATCGGAGTGACCCATGTTCGTCGTCTGTGGTGAGGCCTTGATGGATGTGTTTGGTGCCGGCGACACGGCCGCCGGCATGGCGCTGGATGCGCGTGTCGGCGGCTCGCCGTTCAATGCGGCCGTGGGTCTGGCGCGGCTCGCGCAGCCGGTGACCTTTCTTTCGGCCGTGTCGCGGGGCTTCCTCGGCGAGCGCCTAATGCGCGCTCTGGTGGCTGAAGGCGTGAACACCTCGGCCGTGCAGCGCAACGACGCTCCGACCACGCTCGGCCTGGTCGGGCTGGACGCCAACCGCGTGCCCTCTTACTCCTTCTATGGCGAAGGCTGTGCCGATCGCCAGCTGACGGCGGATGCACTGGCCGCACTGCCGCAGGGCGTGCACGCCATCCACCTCGGCTCCTATGCGACCGTCGTGGAACCGATCGCCTCGACGCTGCGCACGCTGGTCGAGCGCGAACACGCGCGCACGCTGATCGCCTACGACCCCAACATCCGCCTGAATGTCGAGCCCGGCCTGGCACGCTGGCGCGACATGCTGGACTGGATGCTCCCTCGCACCCACCTCATGAAGATCAGCGAGGAAGACCTGCAGCTGCTGCTGCCCGGCACGAGCCCTGGCGAGTTCGCGGCCGGCGCGCTGCGCCGCGGCGTGAAGCTGGTGGTGGTGACGCGCGGGGCCGAAGGTGCCGTGGCGTGGACGCTGCAGGCACACGCCAGCGTGCCGACGGTTCAGATCGAGGTCATCGATACCGTCGGTGCCGGCGACACCTTCCAGGCGGCCCTGCTGACCTGGTTGGCCGAGCACGCCATGCTGTCGGCGCCG
>VBCQ01000180.1:483-2990 GCA_005882155.1 Betaproteobacteria bacterium | reverse complement strand
CCGACAAGGCGGATACGACGCGCTGCAGCGCTTGCTCGAAGTCGAACCGCGCGCCACCGCGGCGGTCTGCTACAACGACATCACCGCTTTCGGCGCCATGGCGGCCCTCGGGGAGCGCGGCATCGCGGTGGGGCGTGACTTCGCGATCATGGGATACGACGGCCTGCTCGATACCGCCCATTCCAATCCGCCGCTGAGCACGGTGGACATCCGCCCCGGTGCACTCGGCGAGGCCGCCGCGTCGCTGATGCTCGAACGACTGTCCAAGCCTGAGACGGATCGTCAGCGCTTTGTTGCTGCGCCGCGGCTTCTGCTCAGGGCCTCGGCTTAGGGAGTTGGGCCCGCAAGCGGATCGCGTCAAGTTGCGCAGCCCACTACGCCAGCCGCTGCACGAAGAGCTGGGTCTTGATCCTGGTACTGCCTTTGAGCACCTGCGTGACGGGCGTGCGCTCGCATAGCGCCGCCAGTCGCATGCGTTGCGCGTCAGTCAGGGAGCCGAGGATGTGGATCACCCGGACGATTTGCGTGCAACGTGGAGAACCCAGCAGCTGGAGCGTGACCATCAAGCGCTCGATCGGCCATGACCTCCGCTCGCAATACATGCGAAGCGCGATTGCCGTGCACGCCCCCAGGCTCGACAGCAGCAAAACGAACGGGGAGGGTCCTGCATCGAGGCCACCGCGATCCACCGGCTCGTCCGCGACCAGCGTATGGCGGCCGCACTGGATTTCCTCGAACGCTTGACGCGATTCATGTGTCGTCGCGGCGCTCTGCGCTCCCAGCGCATGATCTTGGCGCACAGCCCCCTCCATGACCCAGCTGGCCTCGGGCGAGCACGCCCGGCATGGCTGCGACTTCACGGCCAGCTTCGACCGCGGCATGCGCAAGTTGGGAGGCGTCAAGCTGCTCTGACCGTGTGTCGGTAGCTGTATCCAATGTCATCGAACTAGGGCAACTCCCGATCGTTCGATGCAACTCGGTATCGGCGTGCCGCCACAAAGTATCGGGCGCGCCGTCGCATGGGGCCTATCTTTTGCGCTGTCTGCTCGCTTGCATGACAACGAATCGGAACCCCCTGAAAAACCGACCGGAGACGTCTCATGAAGACCCAACCCATTCTGGCTATCGCGTGCTGCCTCGCTCTCGCCGGCGGCGCGGCTTGCGCCACCGACCTCGTCATCGCCACCGTCAACAACGGCCACATGATCGAGATGCAAAAGTTGACGCCGCAGTTCGAGAAGGCGCATCCAGACATCAAGCTCAAGTGGGTCACGCTCGAAGAAGGCGTGCTGCGCCAGCGCGTGACGACCGACATCGCGACCAAGGGCGGCCAGTTCGACGTGATGACGATCGGCATGTACGAGACGCCGATCTGGGGCAAGAAGGGCTGGCTCAAGGAGATCAAGCCCGACCCCGCCTACGACGCCGACGACTTGCTGCCCGCGATGCGCAACGGCCTGTCGGTCGACGGCAAGATGTACGCCGTGCCGTTCTACGGCGAGAGCTCGATGCTGATGTACCGCAAGGACCTGACCGACAAGGCCGGCGTTACTTTCCCCGAGCGCCCGACCTGGGACCAGGTGCGTGATGCGGCCGCCAAGATCCATGATCCGAAGGCCGGCGTCTACGGCATCTGCCTGCGCGGCAAGCCGGGCTGGGGCGACAACATGGCCTTCCTGTCGACGATGGTCAACAGCTTCGGCGGCCAGTGGTTCGACATGAACTGGAAGCCGCAGCTCGACAGCAAGCCCTGGCACGACGCGGTGACGTTCTACGTCGACCTCTTGAAGAAGTACGGCCCGCCCGGCTCGAGCGCCAACAGCTTCAACGAGATCCTCGCGCTCTACAACGAAGGCAAGTGCGGCATGTGGATCGACGCGACGATCGCCGCGTCGTTCATCACCGATCCGAAGCAGAGCAAGGTCGCCGACAAGGTGGCATTCGCGCAAGGCCCGTACAGCGCGACGCAAAAGGGCGCGAACTGGCTGTGGGCCTGGGCGCTCGCGATTCCGGCCGGCACCAAGAACACCGATGCGGCGCAGACGTTCATCACCTGGGCGACCTCGAAGGACTACATCAACCTGGTCGCCAAAGAGAAGGGCTGGGCGGCGGTGCCGACGGGCACCCGCAAGTCGACCTATGCAAACCCCGAGTTCCTGAAGGCCGCCAAATTCGCCGAAGCCGAGAAGAAGGCGATCGACACCGCCAACCCGAACGACAGCACGTTGCCGAAGAGCCCGTATGTCGGCGTGCAGTTCGCGGCGATTCCCGAGTTCCAGGCGATCGGCATTGCGGTCGGCCAGCAGATGAGCGCGGCCTTGTCGGGCAAGGTCACGGTCGATCAGGCACTGAAGGCGGCGCAGACCGCGGCCGATCGCGAGATGCGCAAGGGCGGGTACTACAAGTGAAGCAGCCCGCAGCCACGTTGCCGCTGGCGGGCGCCGCGCAGGCGCTTGCGCCTGTCGCGGCGCGGTCGGTGCCGAACCGGCTGCTGCCGCGCGCGCTGA
>VBCQ01000180.1:0-263 GCA_005882155.1 Betaproteobacteria bacterium | reverse complement strand
GTGCTGCTCGGCTCGGTGATCGCGATCACCGTCGTCCTCGGCGTCGGGCTGGCGCTGCTCGTCAACGAGGCGTTCCCCGGCCGCGGCATCGTTCGTGTGCTGCTGATTTCGCCCTTCTTCGTGATGCCTACGGCCAACGCGCTGCTGTGGAAGCACATGATGATGAACCCGATCTACGGCGTGCTCGCGCAGGTCTGGATCTTCTTCGGCGCGACGCCGGTCGACTGGCTCACCGACCACCCGCTGTTCTCGGTGATCCTGAT
>VBCQ01000179.1 GCA_005882155.1 Betaproteobacteria bacterium | reverse complement strand
GTCGTCGCCGACGTCAATGACCTCGAGTCCTTGCAGAAGCTCGCTGCCCAGACGAGCGTCTTGCTCAATCTCGCCGGGCCCTATGCGCCGAGCGGGGAAGCGGTCGTGCAGGCTTGCATCGGGCAAGGCACGCACTACCTCGACTTGAGCGGAGAGACCTTCTGGGTTCAGCAGCTTATCGCGCGCCACCATCGCGCCGCGCAAGCAGCGAAGGTGAGGATCATTCCCTGCTGCGGGTATGAGGCCCTGCCCTTCGACCTGACGGCGCTGTGGGCGGCGACGCAGGTGCGCGACCGCTTCGGCGAAGCCTGCAGCGAGGTCAAGCTCGTCGTCTCCTTCACCGGCAAGCGCATCACCCACATCAAGGACGCGGTGAGCGGCGGCACGGTCGCGTCGATGCGCTCACTGCTCGAATTCGACAGCAGCGACTGCGTGCGCAACCCGGCCTGCTTGCTGCCGCTCGATTCGCCCGATGCCGAGAGCGTCGCCAAGCGCAATGCCTATCGCTATGTGCCGCAGTTCGATACCGACGTGAAGGCCGTCACCGCGCCGACGATTCCAGCGCCCTTCGTCAACCCGCCGATCGTGTTGCGCACGCAGGCGCTTGTGGCCGATACGAGCCTGTTCAGCGCCGACTTCCGCTATCTCGAATCGCTGAACATGTCGAGCCTGGTGCCGCGCGTGTCGTTCCTGCCGCCGTCGTCGACGCTGCCGCTGCAGTGGGCCGCGGCGGCGTCGCTCAGCGTGCCGCTGGCGGGCCTGAGCGCGACGGTGGCGGGCACGCTCAAGTTCCAGCGCCAGGGGCTGCGCAAGCTCGTCGAATGGTTCGCGCCGCATTCAGGCGAAGGCCCGAGCGAAGAAGCGCTCGCCGGCAGCGGCTACAGCTTCGACGTCTTCGCGAGCTCGGTAGCCGGCAAGCGCTTGCGCGGCCGCGTCGATGCGAAGGGGCACCCGGGCTACCGGTCGACGCCGGAGATGCTCGTGACTGCAGCGCTCGGCTTGGCGCGCGGCACGCTCGGTCGGACGCCGCACGTCGGCATCGTCACGCCGGCGAGCGGACTCGGGCTCGACGCAGTGCCGGCGTTGCGCGAAGCCGGCGTGACGTTCAGCGTCTTGTCGTGGTCTTGAGCAGCCAGGCCAGCAGGCCGGTCAGCGCGAGGCCGGCGAACGCGAGGCCCGCGGTCGACGCCGCCCAGAAGCCCGGCGCGCCTTGCAATGCAGACGGCGTCAAGCCACTCGTGTTGAACGCGAGCAGAAAGCCGCCGCCCAGGCCCACGCCCCACATCGACGACGCGTAGATCAGCAGCGGCAGGGTCGCAATGCGATAGGCGCGCAGGATGAACGCGGCGAGCGTCTGCGCCGCATCGGCGATGTGGAACAGCATCACCCAGGCGAGCAGCGGCATGGCAGCGGCGATGATCACCGGGTCGGGCGTGTAGGCACGCAGCAGCAGCTCACGCAGCAGATACGCGCCGCCGCCCATCGCGGTCGCGATCGCCAAGGCGAGCAGCAGGCCGTGCCAGCCGATGCGCCGCGCGTCGCGCGGATCGTCGGCGCCGATGCGTTGCGCGACCAGGGTGCCGGTGGCGTTGGCGAGCGCGAGCGGCATCATGAACATCAGCGACACCATGTTGGCCGCGATCTGATGTCCCGCGACCGGCGTCGCGCCGAGCCGCGAGATGAAGAACGCCATGAAGGTGAAGCCGGTGACTTCGATGCCGATCGCCAGGCCCATCGGCACGCCCAGGCGCAGCAGCTCGGCGAGACTCGCGCGCTGCGGCGGGGCGAGGCGCGACGCGTGCAGTTCGAATGGCGCGTAGAACGCGTCGTGACGCAGCACCCACCAGGCCGCGAGCAGCTGGCAGGCCATCACGATCGCGGTGGCGATGCCGCAGCCGGGCGCGCCGAACGCGGGGATGCGCCACTCGCCGAGCGTGAGACCGAAGATCAGCGCCGCGTTCAGCGGCACCTTCAACGCCAGCGCACCGAGCTGCAAGGCCATCACGATCTTCGGTCGCGACACTGCGGTGTTGAAGCCGCGAAAGGCCGTGAACAGCAGGGCGCTCGGCAGCGCGAATGCGAGCGCGCCGAGGTAGCCTCGAACCTTGGCCGCGACGGCAGGTTGCGTGCGCGCAAGCGCGAGGAACGGCTCCGGAAACAGCAGCACGCTGCAACCGACGACCGCCAGGCCGAGCGCAAGCCAGATCGCCTGATGCAGCTGACGGCCGGCCTCGGGCAGCTTGCGCGCGCCGAACAATTGCCCCGCGATCGGGCCGACGGCGAGCACGACGCCCATCAACGCGACGAACACGCTGATGTAGGCGGCGCCGCCGACCGCGAGCGCCGCCAGATCGAGCGCTGAATAGCGCGCGACCATCACCGTGTCGACGGTGCTGAACGCGAGCACCGCGAGTTGACCGACAAGCACCGGCCAGGCGAGCGGCACGATCCGGCGCGCGCTGTCGGTGAAACTCGGATGCGCGGTGTCGACGATGGGCAGCGCGGCGCTCAAGCCGCCGCTCCGCCGCTCGGATGGTCCAGACTTTCGGGTGTCGGGTGGTCGACACCGCGCGCGTTGTGCGCGCGCTCGGCGTAGCGGTTGAAGCGCCAGGCCTTGGCCTCCATCGTGATGCGCCGCCAGGTGGCGCGCTTCTCGCCCGGCGTCATCACCGGCCAGTGCTGCACTTCATCGAAGCTGCGCCCGCAGCCTTTGCAGACATCGTCGCCCTGGCTCGTCGAGCAAATCGCGATACAAGGTGCGTCGGGTGTCGTCGCGTACCACGCGAGCCAGGCGTCGCGCGCCTTCGCCGGCATCGCGTCTTCGTCGCAGGCGCTGTCGCGGTAGTACACCATCAATGCGTACACCTCGGCCAGTGCGCGCACTTCGGCGCACGCGGTGATGCCGTCGGGCGACGGCATGCGTTCGCGCCACCAGTTGATGGCGGACTCGATGTCAGTGATGTGGATGCCAGCCATGGGATCTGGGAAAGGGCGCCAAGGATAGCGCCGATCCCAAACCCCCACGGCCGGGCGAGCCGTGGCGTTTCGCGTCAGGCCAGCAAGGCTTCGTCGATCGCGTCGTGGGCTGCAGCCAACGCCTTCTGCTCGGCTTCCGCGCCCATCGCCAGGCCCTCGGCGTAAACGAACTGGACGTCGGTCATGCCGAGGAACGAGAAGACCATCTTCAGGTACGGCACCTGTGTGTCGGCCGGCGTGTTGCGGTACAGGCCGCCACGCGTCAGCGCGACATAGACCTTCTTGTTCTTCAGCAAGCCCTCGGGTCCCTTGTCGGTGTACTGGAAGGTGACCTTCGCACGCGAGATCGCGTCGATCCAATTCTTCAGCGGCGCCGGCACACCGAAGTTGTACATCGGCACGCCGAGCACGACGACGTCCGCGGCCTGCAGCTCGGCGATCAGGGCATCGTCGAGGGCGACGCGTGCGGCCTGTTCTGGCGTGCGCTCGCCGGCCGGCGTGAACAAGGCTTGCAGCGTTGCTTCATCGAGCACCGGATGCGGTGTGCGGCCGAGATCACGAACGTGCAGCGTTGCATCGGGATGCGCGTCGCGCAAGCGCGCCACGATCGCGTTTGCGAGGCGCGTCGAGTGCGAACCTTCGCCGTTGACGAGCGGGCGTGCGCTGGAATTGATTTGCAGGATGTTCATCGTGGTCTCGGGTGGGTTGACGATGAAGCAAATTTAGTTGTGCCGAAACCATTCCGGAAGACCATGAAACGGATAACATTGTTCCATTGATGAGACAGTCTAACGATCATGAACCTCGAGCCGAATGACCTGATGCTGTTCGCCCGCGTCGTCGACGAGGGCAGCTTCAGCCGCGCCGCGACCCGCGTGCGGCTGCCGAAATCGACCGTTTCGCGACGCGTCGCTGCGCTCGAGTCGCAGCTCGGCGAGCGGCTGCTGCTGCGAACGACGCGCAAGCTCACCGTCACCGACTTCGGCCACAGCGTGCTCGAGCATGCGCGCCAAGTCGCGAGCGAGGTCGAAGCCGCCGCATCGCTCGCGCAGCATCGACAGGTCGAGCCGAGCGGGCGCTTGCGCGTGTCGATGCCGGGTGACTTCGCCAACATCGTGCTGGGCCAGTTGCTCGCCGACTTCATCGCCCGGCATCCGGCGATTTCGCTCGAGATCGACCTGTCGCCGCGCCGTGTCGACCTGATCGGCGAGAACTTCGACCTCGCACTGCGCATGGGTGACTTGCCCGACGATGCGTCGCTCGCGGCTCGGCGCATCGCGGTGTTCGCGTTGGGCCTGTACGCGTCGCCCGACTACTTGAAGCGGCGCGGTATTCCGAGCGAGCCCGAAGCGCTGATGGAGCACGACGCGCTGCGCCTGCTCAAGCGCAGCGGCGAGCCTGCGACCTGGGTGCTCAGCCGCGGCGAGGCGCGCTGGGAAGGCATCCCGCCCGGGCGCGCCACGGCCAATTCGCCCGAGCTGTTGATCCGCTTGGCGCGCTCGGGTGCCGGCATCGGAATCGTCGCCGATCATTTCGTCGAGCCGTATGTGCGCAGCGGCGAGCTGGTGCCGGTGCTGACGGACTGGACCTTGCCGAGCGCGACCGCGTGGGCCGTGTTCCCCGGCCGGCGCCTGATGCCGGCGCGAACGCGCGTGTTCCTCGACGCGCTGCAGGCGGAGTTCTCAGGCCCGCGTTGTCAGGCCGAGCATGCGCGCGTCGAAGCGACCAAGCGCGCACGCAGCGCGGCGCCGAAGTCGCCCAAGGCTCAGTAACGCAGCCCGATCGCTTCGCGCACGTCGCGCATCGTTTCGCGCGCAACGGTGCGCGCCCGCTCGGTGCCGACCTCGACGATCCAGTGCACGTGCTTCGGGTTCGTGAGGTAAGGCTCGGCACGCTCGCGCCACGGCTCCTGCTCTTTCTTGATCGCGTCGATAACCGGCTGCTTGCACTCCAGGCAACCGATGCCGGCAGTGGTGCAGCCCTTGACGACCCAGGTTTGCGTGTCGGCGTTCGAGTAGACCTTGTGGAATTGCCACACCGGGCAGACCTCGGGGTTGCCCGGGTCGTTGCGATGCACGCGCGCCGGGTCGGTCGGCATGCGCCTGACCTTGCGCTCGACTTCGGCGGGATCCTCGCGCATCGCGATCGTGTTGCCGTAGCTCTTGCTCATCTTCTCGCCGTCGAGGCCGGGCAATTTGGTGACCTCGGTGTGCAGCGCCAGCGGCTCGGGCAAGATCGTCTTGCCGGTGCCACGCAGATACGCGTCGAGTCGCTCGCGGTCGGCTTGGCTCAATGCGCCGGATGCCACGATCAATGCGCGAGCCTGTGCGAGCGACGCCTCGCTGCCGGTCTGCTGGTAAGCCTTGCGCGACGCTTCGAACGCCTTGCCATCGCTCTTGCTCATCTTCTTCACGACGGCGAGCGCGAGCTCCTCGAAATTGGCTTCGCGGCCGTACAGGTGATTGAAGCGGCGCGCGACTTCGCGCGTGATCTCGACGTGCGGCGCCTGGTCTTCGCCGACCGGCACGAAGCCGGCCTTGTAGATCAGGATGTCGGCCGCCTGCAAAAGCGGGTAGCCGAGGAAGCCGTAGGTCGAGAGGTCGCGGTCCTTGAGTTTTTCGATCTGATCCTTGTAGCTCGGCACGCGCTCGAGCCATGCGAGCGGCGTCCCCATCGCCAGCAGCGTGAACAGCTCGGCGTGCTCGGGCAAGCGGCTCTGGATGAAGATCGTCGACTTTTCCGGGTCGATGCCGGCGGCGAGCCAGTCGATCACCATGTCGTAGACATTGCGTTCGATGATCTCGCGGTCTTCGTAATGCGTGGTCAGCGCGTGCCAGTCGGCGACGAAGTAGAAGCAGTCGTATTCGGCTTGCAGCCGCACCCAGTTCTTCAGCGCGCCGTGGTAGTGACCGAGGTGCAAGGCGCCGGTCGGGCGCATGCCCGACAGCACGCGAGCGCGCTGCTGGCCGGGCGGAAGGGGTTCGGTGTTCATCGCTGGCTCGAAGGTGAGGGGCACGATTGTAGGTGGCGTGTACGCGACAGATAAACTCGCGGCCGCATGAAGAACATCGTGATCCTGATCTCCGGACGCGGCTCCAACATGGAGGCCATCGTCAAGGCCTGCGCGGCCGAAGCCTGGCCGGCGCGCATTGCGGCGGTGGTCAGCAATCGCCCCGACGCAGCAGGTCTCGCGTTCGCGAAGGCGCACGGGATCGCGACGGCGGTCGTCGATCACAAGGCCTTCGCCGAGCGCACCGATTTCGATTCGGCGCTCGCCGCTGAAGTGCAGGCGTATCAGCCGGACCTCATCGTGCTCGCCGGCTTCATGCGAATCTTGTCGAGCGAATTCGTGCGCCGCTTCGAAGGCCGCATCGTCAACGTGCACCCGTCGCTGCTGCCATCGTTCACGGGGCTTCACACGCATCGCCGCGCAATCGCCGCGGGCTGCAAGCTCGCTGGCGTGACAGTGCACTTCGTCACCGCCGAGCTCGACCACGGGCCGATCATTGCCCAGGCGATCGTGCCGGTCTTGCCCGACGATACCGAAGCGACGTTGTCGGTGCGCGTGCTGGCGCGAGAGCATGTGCTGTATCCGCGCGCCGTGCGCTGGATCGTCGAGGATCGGCTCAAGCGCGACGGCGACATCGTCACGCACACCGGCGGCGAATCGCAGCTGTTCGTCTGATCAGATCAGCCCGGCCGCGATGTTGATCGCGAAGGCCAAGATCGCGGTGTTGAAGATGAACGAGAGCATCGAGTGCACGAGGGCGAGCAACCGCATCGGCTTGCTGGTGATCGCGACATCGGCTGTCTGCAGCGCCACCGCGATCGTGAACGAGAAGTAGACGAAGTCGACGTAGTTCGGCCGAAACGTCTCGGTGCTGCCGGGAAAGTGCAGACCCTCGTGCCGGTCGTCGCGGTAGTACAGGCTCGCGTAGTTGAGCGTGAACAGCATTGGCAGCAGCAGCCATGAGCCGACCACGGTGACCAGCGTCAGCGCGACCTGCGGCCACGCGTGCGGCGCGCCGGCGGCCTTGGCAGACGCGAGCTCCAGCACGATCGCCGCGAGGCTCGCCAGCGCCGCCGCGATCACCACCGCCGATACCGTCGCCGCGCCCTCGGCGTGGGCGAGCGCCGCCTTGCGTAAATGGCCGTGATCGGCGCGGATCATCGTCTGCACGATCAGCAGCAGGTACAGCCACACGCCGATGTTCCAGCCGAGGAGCGCACGCGTGACCGGGCCCGACAGTTCGGGCGCGAAGACGCCGGCAAGCACACCGATGAGCGCAGCGAGCAGCATGCGCGGGCGGGCGTGCAGATGGGTGCGCAAGGAGGCCATGGCGAGTGCGCCAAGGATAATCGCGCCATGCACCCGAACGCGCTTCTCGAGCTCGCCACCGACCTGCTGCACAAGGTGATGCAGTTCGATGCGCCTGCCGATGGCGTCGTCTCCGCCTTCTTTCGCGAGCACCGCGACCTCGGCCCGCGCGAGCGGCACACACTCGCAGAAACGACCTATGCGGTGCTGCGCCAGCGTCTCTTGTTCCAGCATCTGGCGCAATCGGGCAAGGGCGAGATGGAGCGGCGTCTCGCGCTGCTTGCATGGCAGGGCAACGCGGGGTTTCTTCGCGCGGCCCTGAGCGAGGCCGAACAAAAGTGGCTCGAGCAGGTCAGCGCCATCGATCGCAGCACGCTCCCGGCCAAGCTGCGTCACAACCTGCCTGAGTGGCTCGCTGAGCCGCTGCAGGCGTCGCTCGGCGACGAGTTCTGGCCGCTGGTCGAGAGCTTGAATTCAGCGGCACCATTGGACCTGCGGGTCAACACCTTCAAGGCCAAGCGCGACGAGGTGCGAACCGCCCTGGCCGCTGCCAACATCGATGCGCAGCCGACACCGTACTCGCCGTGGGGCCTGCGCGTGCAAGGCAAGCCGGCGTTGAACAAGCTCGACGTGTTCACCCGTGGCGATGTCGAAGTGCAAGACGAAGGCAGCCAGTTGCTCGCGCTGCTGACCGATGCGAAGCGCGGCGAAATGGTCGTCGACTTTTGTGCCGGCGCCGGTGGCAAGACGCTGGCACTCGGCGCGGCGATGCGCAACACCGGCCGCCTGTATGCGTTCGACATCTCGGGCCATCGCCTGGCGGCGTTGAAACCGCGGCTCGCGCGAAGCGGGCTGTCGAACGTCTATCCGGTGCAGATTGCTCACGAGCGCGACGAGCGCATCAAGCGCCTCGCCGGCAAGATCGACCGCGTGCTCATCGACGCACCGTGCTCGGGCCTCGGGACCTTGCGCCGCAACCCGGACATGAAATGGCGCCAGTCGCCGCAAGCGATCGCCGAGCTGCGCGAGAAGCAGGCCGCGATCCTCGCCAGCGCGTCACGCTTGCTCAAGCCCGGCGGGCGGCTCGTGTACGCGACCTGCAGCCTGCTCGACGCCGAAAACGAAGCGATTGCGCTGGCGTTCACCGAGTCGCACGGTCCTGACTTTCAGCCTGTTTCAGCCGCGCAAGCCATGGAACACGCGCACGTGAACTCGGCTCAAAGTCTCGTTCGCGGCGACTTTCTGCGCCTATGGCCACACCGCCATGGCACCGATGGGTTCTTCGCGGCAGTGTGGCAGCGGCGCTGATTTCTCGCAGCGCGTTCGCCGGTTGCATGGTTGATTCTTCGCAAAACTGCGCCAGATAACGTGAACTGAAGCGGCCAAACCCGTTGGTTTTGGCAGGCCATTCGCCAGGGGTGTCGCCTACAATGCGCGACTGGCCGCAAGTGACGGTTTGAAAGAAATTCATGAATGTTTTGACGTCGGTTTGGGATGGTTTGCTCTCGTTGCTGGCCCACGGCCTCGTCGAAAGCACCTGGTGGCAGGTGCTGCTGTTCACCTTGGTGACGACGCATATCACCATCGCCGCAGTGACCATCTTCCTGCACCGCGCCCAGGCGCACCGCGCGCTCGACCTGCACGCGATCCCCGCACATTTCTTCCGCCTGTGGCTGTGGCTCACGACCGGCATGGTGACCAAGGAATGGGTCTCGATTCACCGCAAGCACCACGCCAAGTGCGAGACCGAAGACGATCCGCACAGCCCGCAAACCCGTGGCATCCAAACGGTGTTGCTGACCGGCAGCGAGCTCTATCGCACCGAAGCGAAGAACCAGGAGACGCTCGCCAAGTTCGGCCACGGCACGCCTGACGATTGGATCGAGCGCCACCTCTACAGCCGCTACACCTGGCAAGGTGTCGGACTGACGCTGATCGTGAACGTGATGCTGTTCGGCGCGATCGGCTTGACCGTGTGGGCGGTGCAGATGCTGTGGATCCCGATTACCGCGGCCGGCGTCATCAATGGCATCGGCCACTGGTGGGGCTATCGCAATTTCGAGGCGCCCGACGCGTCGACCAACGTGTCGCCGTGGGGCATCATCATCGGCGGCGAAGAGCTGCATAACAACCACCACACCTATCCGACCTCGGCCAAGCTGTCGGTGAAGTCGTACGAGTTCGACATCGGCTGGATGTACATCCGCGGTCTCGAGATGGTCGGCCTGGCGAAGGTGCGCAAGACGCCACCGATGCTCAAGCTCGGCAGCATCAAGCCGGTGGCCGATTCGAAGACGCTTGAAGCCGTCATCGCCAACCGCTACGAAGTGATGGCCAAGTACGCCAAGCACCTGCGCGGCGCTTGCCGCGCCGAGCTCGCCCGCCTCAAGGCCGAGGGCGCGCAGAACACCGCGAAGTGGGCGGAGATGCGCGCGGCCAAGCGCTGGCTGCATCGCGATGAAGACAAGATTCCGCAAGAGGTGAAGACGCAGGTCGCCAACGTCTGCGCCCAAAACGCCGTGCTGGCCAAGCTGGTTGCGATGCGTGAAGAGCTGCGTCAACTCTGGACGCGCACGAACGTGTCGGCTGAGCAGCTCGTCGCTGACTTGCAGGCCTGGTGTCGCAAGGCCGAAGAAAGCGGCATCGCTGCACTGCAGGAGTTCGCGCTGAAGCTTCGCGCGGCCCACGCGTAAGGCCGCAACAGCTCCAAGAAAAAGGCCCGCGACAGCGGGCCTTTTTCTTGATAAGAGAAGGGGTCAGCGCGACCCCGCTGTCCGTCTTACTTCAACTTCGTTTCCTTGTACATCACGTGCTTGCGCGCCTTCGGATCGAACTTCATGATCTCGATCTTCTCGGGCGTGGTCTTCTTGTTCTTGTCGGTCGTATAGAAGTGACCGGTGCCGGCAGATGACTCCAGCTTGATCTTTTCGCGTCCACCTTTTGCCATGATCTGAACTCCTTAGATTTCGCCGCGCTCGCGCAGGTCGGCGACGACTTGGTCGATGCCGACCTTGTCGATCAGGCGCAGCGCCGCGTTGGTGATGCGAAGGCGCACCCAGCGGTTTTCGGTTTCGAGCCAGAAGCGGCGGTACTGCAGGTTGGGCAGGAAGCGACGCTTCGTTTTGTTGTTGGCGTGGGAAACATTGTTCCCGACCATCGGGCGCTTGCCCGTGACTTGACAGACGCGTGCCATGACGCTTCTCCGGTGTGAATCTGGAATGAATGGCCAAGTGACCCAAGGCCACCTTTGGCAAAGACCGCGATTATAGCCAGAAAGCTCGCGAGTTCAGCTCGATCAGGTGCTCTCCAAGAACCGCTGCGCATCGAGCGCCGCCATGCAGCCGGTGCCGGCGCTCGTGATGGCCTGCCGATAGACGTGGTCCTGCACGTCGCCGGCGGCAAACACGCCCGGCACGCTCGTCATCGTGGCAAAGCCGTTCAAGCCGCTTCGGGTCACGATGTAGCCGTCTTTCATCTCCAGCTGGCTTTTGAAGATGTCGGTGTTCGGCTGGTGGCCGATGGCGATGAAGCAGCCCTTCAGCGTGAGCTGCGAGGTGCTCCCGTCTTTCGTATTGCGCAGCCGCACGCCCGTCACGCCCGACGCGTCGCCGAGCACTTCGTCGAGCGTATTCCACAGGTGCAAGTGCATCTTGCCGGCGGACACTTTCTCCATCATCCGGTCGACCAGGATCGGCTCGGCGCGGAACTTGTCGCGCCGGTGCACGAGGTGAACGCTGCTCGCGATGTTCGACAAGTACAGCGCCTCTTCGACCGCGGTATTGCCGCCGCCGATGACGCACACGTCTTGCTCGCGATAGAAGAAGCCGTCGCAGGTTGCGCAGCCGCTGACGCCGCGGCCCATGAACGCCTCTTCCGACGGCAGGCCGATGTACTTGGCGCTCGCGCCGGTGGCGATGACGAGCGCGTCGCAGGTGTAGACGCCGGCGTCGCCGGTCAGCGTGAAAGGCCGCCTCGCGAGGTCGACTTGATTGATGTGGTCGAAGACGACCTCGGTGTTGAAGCGCACGGCGTGCTTCAGAAAGCGCTCCATCAAATCAGGGCCCATCACGCCGTCGACATCGGCCGGCCAGTTGTCGACGTCGGTGGTCGTCATCAGCTGGCCGCCCTGTGCGATGCCGGTGACGAGCATCGGCTTCAGGTTGGCGCGCGCGGCGTAGATGGCGGCGGTGTAGCCGGCCGGGCCGGAGCCGAGAATCAGGACGCGGGCGTGGCGGGGCGCAGTGTTGCTCATGAGGAGTGATGTTGGAAGGCGACAGGATCAGGCCGCCAGTCTGACATGGGGTTCACTCCCGGTGGCGTCAACGCGCGCAATGGTGACAATAGCGAAATTGTAGGGAACGTGAACTTCTGCACGTTCGCGCGCCTGCAAGGCGACAACATACCTAGATGGAGCTCAACGTATGGCAATGCTTTCGAACCTCGATCTGATTCGCCGTGTGCCGTTGTTTTCGATGCTCACCAACGACCAGGCGCAAGGGATCGCCGACAGCGTCGTCAAACGCAGATTCAGGCGCGGCGAGATCATCGTCGAGCACGGCCGCAAATCGAACGCATTGTTCATCCTGCTCACCGGCCGGGCTCGCGTACTCACCGCCGACTCGCGCGGTCGCGAAGTGATCCTCGCCGTGCTGCAACCCGGCGACTACGTCGGCGAGATGAGCCTGATCGATAACGAGCCGCACTCGGCGACTGTGCGCGCCGAGGTGCAGACCGACATGCTGGTGCTCGGCCGCGCCGAATTCGCGCGCTGCCTGCCCGAGAACTCGAGCCTGTCGTACGCGATCCTGCGCGGGCTGGTGCAGCGTCTTCGCAACGCCGACCGGCAGATCGAATCGCTTGCGCTGCTCGACGTTTACGGCCGCGTCGCGCGCACGCTGCTCGACATGTCGGAGAACGATGGCGACGTGAAAATCATCCGCAACAAGGTGTCGCGCCAAGACCTCGCCAAGGTCGTCGGTGCGTCGCGCGAAATGGTCAGCCGCGTGATGAAAGACCTCGAAGAGCGTGGCATCGTCGAGACCCAGGAAAACGGCTCGGTGATCATCAAGGAAAAGCTCACCTGAAGCCTTCTTTGATACAGCGGATGTGGCCGCATCGGCCACAATCCGGCGCATGACGTTTCCGCTTGGTTCGCTTCGTTCCGACGCCGCAGCTTCTCCCGCATCCAGCGCTTCGGCCACTGCCGGCTACGGCAGCACCTACACGCGCAAGAAGTCGCCCGCGCCGATTGAAGTGGCGGCGCACCCCGCCGGCTGGAAGACCCAATTGCTGCTCTTCGCCGGCGGCGTGTTGTGGCTGCTCGCATTGCTCGCGCTCGCCACGCACAGCGCGGCCGACCCGGCGTTTTCCACCTCAGGGACCACGGCGGCGCTGCACAACAAGGCCGGTGCGCTTGGCGCGTGGTCGTCCGACCTCGCGTTTTTTCTGCTCGGCTATTCGGTCTGGTGGCTGATGCTCGTGGGCTTGCGCTCGTGGCTTGGCGCATTGGCGCGCGTGCTGCGCGGCGGCGAGTTCGTCGCCTCTGACAAGGCCCATTGGCCGCGCGGATTGTTCTGGATCGGCATCGTGCTGCTGCTGTGCGCGAGCGCGTCGCTCGAGTGGACGCGCATGTACCAATGGGAGCCGCAACTGCCGGGCGGTCACGCCGGCGGCGTGCTCGGCTACACACTCGGGCCGCTGAGCATGAAGCTGCTCGGCTTCGCCGGCTCGGGCGTGCTGTGGATCGCCGCGCTGGTGGCCGGCGTCGCGATGGCGTTTCGCTTCTCGTGGCTGCGCTTGGCCGAAGGCATCGGGACTTGGGTCGAGTCGCTGAAGGAGCGCCGCGTCGAGCGCATCGAGCGCGCCGAAGACATCCGCCTCGGCGAGCAGGCGCTGCGCGAGCGCGAGCATGTGGTCGGCGTCGAGCATCAGCTGCACGAAGACCATGTGCCGATCGTCATCGAGGCGCCGATGATCGATGTGCCGAGGAGTGAGCGCGTCGTCAAGGAGCGGCAGAAGCCGCTGTTCAGCGAGCTCGCCGACACCAAGCTGCCGCAGGTCGATCTGCTCGACGCCGCGCCGGGCCGCGTCGAGAGCGTCACCCCCGACACACTGGAGATGACCTCGCGCTTGATCGAGAAGAAGCTGAAAGACTTCGGCGTCGAAGTGCGCGTCGTCGCCGCATCGCCGGGCCCGGTGATCACGCGCTACGAGGTCGAGCCCGCCACCGGCGTGAAGGGCGCGCAGATTCTCAATCTCGCGAAAGACCTGGCGCGCTCGCTGAGTCTCGTGAGCATTCGCGTCGTCGAGACGATTCCCGGCAAGACGACGATGGCGCTGGAGCTGCCGAACGCGAAGCGGCAGACGATTCGCCTGTCGGAGATTCTCGGCTCGCAGGTCTACAACGACGCCGCGTCGCAACTGACGATCGGCCTCGGCAAGGACATCATCGGCGCGCCGGTCGTCGCCGACCTCGCGAAGATGCCGCATTGCCTGGTCGCCGGCACGACCGGTTCGGGCAAGTCGGTCGGCATCAACGCGATGATTCTGTCGCTGCTCTACAAGGCCGAGGCGCGCGATGTGCGGCTGATCCTCATCGATCCGAAGATGCTCGAGATGAGCGTCTACGAAGGCATCCCGCATTTGCTTGCACCCGTGGTCACCGACATGAAGCAGGCGGCCAACGCGCTGAACTGGGGCGTCGGCGAAATGGAGCGGCGCTACAAGCTGATGAGCAAGCTCGGCGTGCGTAACCTGTCCGGCTACAACAAGAAGATCGCCGAAGCCATCGAGAAGGGTCAGAAGCTTGCGAACCCGTTCAGCTTGACGCCCGAGGAGCCCGAGCCGCTCGAGCGACTGCCCTACGTCGTCATCGTCATCGACGAGCTCGCCGACCTGATGATGGTCGTCGGCAAGAAGATCGAGGAGCTGATCGCGCGCCTGGCGCAGAAGGCGCGCGCCGCCGGCATCCATTTGATTCTCGCAACGCAGCGGCCGAGCGTCGACGTGATCACCGGCCTCATCAAGGCCAACATTCCGACGCGCCTGTCATTCCAGGTCAGCAGCAAGATCGACAGCCGCACGATCCTCGACCAGATGGGTGCCGAAGCGCTGCTCGGCCAGGGCGACATGCTGTACCTCACGCCGGGCGGCGGCGTGCCGGTGCGAGTGCACGGCGCGTTCGTCAGCGACGACGAGGTGCACCGTGTCGTGAGTTACCTGAAGACGCAGGGGGAGCCGAACTACATCGAAGGCATTCTCGAAGGCGGCACGCTCGACGGCGACGGCGACATCTCCACTGCCGACTTGCCCGGCGGCGGCGCCGGCGGCGAGAGCGACCCGATGTACGACCAGGCAGTGGCCATCGTGCTGCAGCACCGCCGTGCGTCGATCTCGCTGGTGCAACGGCATTTGCGAATCGGCTACAACCGCGCGGCCAGATTGCTGGAACAAATGGAGAAATCGGGGCTCGTATCGGCCATGTCCAATAACGGCAACCGAGACATCATCGTCCCGGTCCGCGCTGAATGAACAAGCTCCTCGCGGCGGTGCTGATCGCTGGCGCGTCGTTCGCGGCGCGCGCCGATGCCGTCGATACGCTGAAAGAATTCGTGCACGACGTGAAGACCGGTCGCGCGGCGTTCACGCAGACTGTCACGTCGCCCGACGGCGCGAAGAAGAAAACGTCGAGCGGGACCTTCGAGTTTTCGCGTCCGAACCGCTTTCGGTTCGCCTACGCAAAGCCCTTCGCGCAGCTGATCGTTGCAGATGGTCAAAAGGTTTGGATCCACGATACCGACCTGAATCAGGTCAGCTCGCGCAAGCTCAACCAGGCGCTCGGCGCGACGCCGGCGGCGCTTCTGGCCGGTGGCTCGCTGGAGAAGGACTTCGATCTCGCAAGCTTGCCGGCGAAAGATGGACTGGAGTGGGCGCAGGCCACGCCGAAGTCGAAGGACGGCGCATTTCAATCGGTGCGAGTCGGCTTTCGCGGCAAGGAGCTCGCAGCCATCGAGATCACCGACGGCTTCGGCCAGCGATCGCTGCTGCAGTTCAGCCAGATGGTCGCCAACGCGCCGGTCGCGCCTGAGCGTTTCAAGTTCACGGTGCCGGCTGGCGCCGACGTGATCGAGCAGTAGCCGCGGCTCAGAACTCGAGATTGAAGCCCGCGCTGGCTTGATGTGCGCGTGGCGTCGCGCGTTGCACGCCGAACGACACGTTGACGCTGAAGTGCTCGCGCACGCCCCACCATAGGCCGGTGCCCCACCACGGCCCGGAGCGATCGTCGCCATAGGTCTCGGCGCTCCACACCCAGCGGGGCGCAAGCGACCATTCGAGCGCTGCCGCCCACGTCGTGCTGTACTGCCGGGCCGACCGGCTGCGCGACCCGCCGAGATTCACATGGCCCAGCAGGTCGGGCCGCAGCTGGCGCGTCGCGATCAGATAGACGAAGCTGTCGTCGTGAGCCCATGAGCCGCCGGCGGGCTTGCTCGCGTCGATGCCGTAGCCGACCGCGATGCCGGTCTGGTCGTCCTTCAACCCGACGACATTGGTCTTGCCACTGAGCCTCACGTTGTCGTCGTGTTGACCCGCGCTCGACGAGCGGGTCGCAGCCAGCCCGAGCTGCGTGCTTGACGACACGCCGCAATTCAATTGCAGGATCGTGTCACGTAGCGATGGCGCACCACTCATGCGCGTGCTGACCGCGTAGGGCTCGAACTGGCAAACGTGTTGCGGAATCGTGTCGGCGGTGTCGGTGTTCAGCGGTCGATTCGCGTGTGCGGTGTCGACGACGCATGCGAACAGAAGTGCGGCGGGCCAAGGTGCGAAGTTCATCGTGTGGATCGATCGCTGAAGTCGTCGCCCGATTCTCCACGCGGGCGCGGCGTGAGCCTGAATCGCTGTCGCCGCGCTGCGACAATCCCCGCATGGGCACCCTGCCGCTGCCATTGAACGATGCGCCGCCAGCGCCTCTGGCCGACCGCCTGCGCCCGACGACGCTCGACGACGTGGTCGGCCAGCAGCACTTGCTCGGCCCCGGCAAGCCCTTGCGCGCCGCGTTCGAGTCAGGCCGCTTGCATTCGATGATCCTGTGGGGCCCGCCGGGCACCGGCAAGACGACGCTGGCGCGGCTGATGGCCGACGCGTTCGATGCGCAGTTCATCGCCATCTCGGCCGTGCTCGGCGGCGTGAAGGACATTCGCGAAGCGGTCGAGCGCGCGCTCGCGGCGCAGACGAGCGGGCGGCGCACGGTGGTCTTCGTCGATGAAGTACACCGCTTCAACAAGAGCCAGCAGGACGCGTTCCTCCCGCATGTCGAGTCGGGGTTGTTCACCTTCATCGGCGCAACCACCGAGAACCCGTCGTTCGAGGTGAACTCGGCCTTGCTGTCGCGCGCGACGGTGCATGTGCTGAAGAGCCTCAGTCACGACGACTTGGCGCAATTGCTGGAACGAGCCCGCGCGTTGCTCGCCTCGTCGCCGATGACCGACGCCGCGACACAGCGCCTCATCGCCTACGCCGACGGCGACGCGCGGCGCTTGCTCAACGCCTACGAGAACCTGGTCAACATGACAAGCGGCGTCGCGCAGATCGACGAGGCGCAGCTCGAGCGATCGCTCGGCGAGCAACTGCGCCGCTACGACAAGGGCGGCGAGCAGTTCTACGACACGATCTCGGCGCTGCACAAGTCGGTTCGCGGCTCCGACCCCGACGCGGCGCTCTATTGGTTCGTGCGGATGATCGACGGCGGCGTCGACCCGCGCTATGCGGCACGCCGCATGGTGCGAATGGCCAGCGAAGACATTGGCTTGGCGGATCCGCGCGCACTGCGTCTGACGCTCGATGCGGCCGAGACCTACGAGCGGCTCGGCTCGCCTGAGGGGGAGCTCGCGCTGGCGCAGGCAGTGGTCTATCTCGCGATGGCGCCGAAGTCCAACGCGGTCTACGCCGCCTACAACGCGGCGCGCGCGTTCGTGCAGCAGGACGGCACCCGCGCGGTACCGCTGCGCTTACGCAATGCGCCGACGCGCTTGATGAAAGACCTCGAGTACGGCCGCGGCTACCGCTACGCGCACGACGAAGAAGGCGGCTTTGCCGCCGGCGAGAGCTATTGGCCTGAGGACATCGCCACGCCGCCGAGCTTCTACGAACCAGTCCCACGCGGGCTCGAGGTTCGCATCGCCGAGCGACTCGACGAGCTGCGCCGACTCAACGACGAGGCGAAGAAAACAACAGAATGACCCGCATGTTTGGTGAGTTGTCGATTTCCAATCGACAGAACTCCGAATGTTTTTTGGTGGGTCTTGGCCCTAGAATTCGCCCCGCTTGATGACGCATTGCTGCAACTCGGGCCCGCCGGCATTCATCGCGGCGGGCTTTTTGCTAATAGCCAGAAAGCCGCGGCTGGGGGACGATGTTCCGAGCCACCGAGGCCGCTGACCGACGACAAGGCGGCCCGATCGATAACCAGGAGACCGCTCGATGGAGACCTTCATCCAACAGATCATCAATGGTCTGGTGCTGGGCAGCGTGTACGCGCTGGTCGCACTGGGCTACACGATGGTCTACGGCATCATCAACCTGATCAACTTCGCGCACGGCGAGGTGTTGATGGTCGGCGCGCTGACGAGCTGGACCGTGGTCACCACGCTGCAGGGCACGATGCCCGGCTGGCTGCTGCTTCTGCTCTCGCTTGTCGCCGCGATCATCGTTTGCGCGGCGCTGAACTTCACGATCGAGAAGATCGCCTACCGGCCGCTGCGCAATGCGCCGCGCCTGGCGCCGCTGATCACCGCGATGGGCATGAGCCTGTTGCTGTAGACGCTGGCGATGATCATCTGGAAGCCGAACTACAAGCCGTACCCGATCCTGTTGCCGAGCGAGCCGTTCGACGTTTTCGGCGCGGTGATCAACGTCACGCAGATCATCATCCTCGTCGTCACCGCGGTGACGCTCGGCGGCCTGATGTATCTCGTCAACAAGACCAAGCTCGGCCGTGCGATGCGTGCCACCGCCGAGAACCCGCGCGTCGCCGGCCTGATGGGCGTGCGCCCCGACATGGTCATCTCGGCGACCTTCATCATCGGTGCGGCGCTCGCTGCGCTGGCCGGCGTGATGTACGCGGCGAACTACGGCTCGGTGCAGCACACGATGGGCTTTCTGCCGGGTCTGAAGGCCTTCACCGCGGCGGTGTTCGGCGGCATCGGCAACCTGCCGGGCGCGATGGTCGGCGGTGTGCTGCTCGGCTTGATCGAGTCGCTCGGCGCCGGCTACATCGGCAAGTTCACCGGCGGCGTGCTGGGCAGCCACTACTCCGACATCTTCGCCTTCATCGTGCTCATTCTCATCCTGACGCTGCGCCCGCAAGGCCTGCTCGGTGAGCGTGTGGCCGACCGTGCCTGACGAGGGACTCATCATGAAGAACAAGCTTGTCGTCTTCCTTCTCGCCGCACTCGCGCTGCTCGTCCTGCCGCTCATCGCCCAGCAGGCGGGCAACTTCTGGGTTCGCATTCTCGACTTCGGCCTGCTGTACGTGCTGCTCGCGCTCGGGCTGAACATCGTCGTCGGCTACGCGGGCCTGCTCGACCTCGGCTATGTTGCGTTCTACGCGCTCGGCGCCTACATGTTCGGCCTGCTCGCCTCGCCGCAACTCGGCGAAACCTTCGCCAACATCCGTCATGCGTTCCCGTCGGGCCTGCACGCGCCGTTCTGGGTCGTCATTCCGGCCGGTGCCGCGTTGGCCGGCCTGTTCGGCGTGCTGCTCGGCACGCCGACCCTGAAGCTGCGCGGCGATTACCTCGCGATCGTGACGCTCGGCTTCGGCGAAATCATTCGCGTCTTCATCAACAACCTCGACGCGCCGGTCAACATCACCAACGGCCCGAAGGGCATC
>VBCQ01000026.1 GCA_005882155.1 Betaproteobacteria bacterium | reverse complement strand
CTTCCTGTTCATGGTGATGTACGCACCGGGCGGCATCGCGAGCCTGATCATGATGAACCTGCGCGTCGCGGCGTTCGGCAAACTGCGGCGCCTCTGGACCTCGTACCTCGCGCTCGGCGCGACGGCACTGGTGATGCTGGTCGGCGCTGCGGCGATCATCGAGATGGTCTACCACCTGCAGCTCAACGTCGGCCTCGGGCCCGAGTTGAAGTTCATGGGCTTGACGCTGAACTCGCAGGGGCTCGACAGCTGGTTCGGCTGCGCCTTTGTGCTGTTCACCGGGCTCGGCATGTTCGAGCTGAGCCGCCGCCAATTCGCGCAGGAGTGGGGCGAGATCCAAGGCGAGATCGAGCGCGAGATCAAGCGGCGGGAGGCATTGTGACGACGCCGCACAGCGAATGCGCCGTCGAGCTGATCGACCTGCGCAAGAGTTTCGGCAAGACCGAGATCATTCGCGGCGCGAACCTGCGGGTGTTGCCGGGTGAGCGGGTGGCGATCATCGGGCCGAACGGCGCGGGCAAGTCGACCTTGTTCAACCTCATCAGCGGGCGCTTCGAGGCCACGAGCGGCGAGATCCGCCTGCGCGGCGAGCGCATCGACGGGATGGCGCCGTTCGAGATCAATCGCCGCGGGCTCGCGCGCAGCTTTCAGGTGTCGAACCTGTTCACGCGGTTGAACGTGTTCGAGAACATTCGCTGCGCGGTGCTCTGGTCCATGGGCTATCGCTACTCGTTCTGGAAGTTCCTCGCCGACCTCGACGACGCCAACGAGCGGACCGAGCAGGTGCTCGAGATGATCAAGCTCGACAAGAAGCGCGAGGTGATGGCGATGAACCTCACCTACGCCGAGCAGCGCGCGCTCGAGATCGGCATCACGATCGCCGGCGGCGCCGAGGTCGTGCTGCTCGACGAGCCGACCGCCGGCATGAGCCGCAGCGAAACCAAGCGCTTTATCCAACTGATCCGCGACGTCACCGAGGGCAAGACCTTGCTGACCGTCGAGCACGACATGGGCGTGGTGTTCGGCCTCGCCGACAAGATCGCCGTGCTGGTCTACGGCGAGGTCATCGCGTTCGACGTGCCCGAGGCGGTGCGCGCCAACCAGCGCGTGCAGGAAGCCTACCTCGGCTCGGTGCTCGCAGACCAGCAAGCGGCGGGGCACTGAGCATGTTGCACTTGGAAGACCTGCACGCGTTCTACGGCAAGAGCCATGTGCTGCACGGCGTGCACATGGACGTGAAGGCCGGCGAGATCGTCAGCCTGCTCGGACGCAATGAGTCGGGCCGTTCGACCACTGTGAAGGCCATCATGGGCCTCGTCGATGCGCGCGGCTCGGTGAAGTGGAACGACCAGCAGTTGATCGGCAGCAAGCCGTATCAGATCGCCCATCTGGGTATCGGCTACGTTCCCGAGAACCGCGACATCTTTCCCAAGCTCACCGTGCACCAGAACCTGATGCTCGGCGAGAAGTACGGCAAGAAGAAAGCGCGCTGGTCGTTCGACGACATGTACCGCATGTTCCCGCGCCTGAAGGAGCGGCAGCACACGGCAGCGGGCGTGATGTCGGGCGGCGAGCAGCAGATGCTCACGCTGTGCCGCACGTTGATGGGCGACCCTGATCTGATCATGATCGACGAGCCGACCGAAGGCTTGGCGCCGAAGATCGTCGAGCTCGTGGCCGAGTACCTGAAGACCATCAAAGACCGCGGCGTATCAGTGCTGCTGGTCGAGCAAAAGCTCACCATCGCACTGGAGATTTCCGAACGCTGCTACGTGATGGGCCACGGCAGCATCGTCTTCGAGGGAACGCCAGCGGACCTGCGAGGCAACGCCTATATTCGCAAGGAATGGCTCGAGGTCTAACCGAATCACACGCCGTTCGGGCTGAGCTTGTCGAAGCCGGCGAACGGAACTGAGCTGTCACTGCAGCGACAACGTTTTCTCTCTCGCCACCTAGAATAGAACGGTCGTTCTATTCCGCATCCGAGACTTCTTCGAGGGCCACCGCATGAGCGCCAATTACGAAACCC
>VBCQ01000183.1 GCA_005882155.1 Betaproteobacteria bacterium | reverse complement strand
ACGCTCGCGCCTTTGCGCAGCAGCGGCAGCGTCTTTTGCACCGTGTAGAGCACGCCCTTGACGTTGACGCCGAGCTGCTCGTCGATGTGTGCCGCATCGATCTCGGCGAGTGCGCGCGGCTTGGCGATGCCGGCGTTGGCGAACACGATGTCGAGCTGGCCGAAGTGGGCTTTGAGGCGGCGCGCGAGCTCGTCCATGTCGGTGGCGACGCTCACGTCGGCGCGGATTCCGATCGCGTTCGGCCCGAGCGCGGCGGCCGCTTCGGCGACGCGCTTGTCGTCCTGGCCGGTGATGGCGACGCGTGCGCCGTGCTGGATGAACAGCTCGGCCGTCGCGCGGCCGATGCCGGTGGTGCCGCCGGTGATGAGAGCGGTCTTGCCTTCGAGTCGTTGCATGCTGGGTTCCTCGGGGGTGGTTGAGTGAGCGTCGGCAGAGTTCTATACCGATCGGTATTTAATGTACCGGTCGGTATAGAATCGGTCAAAGTGACTCATCCGATGACCATGCCAGCCGAAAGGGGACGCCCCCGCAGCTTCGACACCGAGACCGCGCTGCAGCGTGCGACGGAGGTGTTCTGGCGCCATGGATTTCAGGCCGCGTCGATGGCCGAGCTCACGGCCGCCACGGGCTTGAGCAAGCCGAGCCTGTACGCCGCGTTCGGCGACAAGGCATCGCTCTACCTGCAATGCCTGCAGCGTTATGGCGCCCAGCAGGTCGAACTGCAGAACCAGCTGCTCGCAGCCGAGCCCGACGCGCGGCGCGCGGTCGAAAACTTCATGCGCGCGGCGGCGCAGGTCCAGACCGACCCGGCCATGCCAGGCGGCTGCATGATCGTCACCGGCACCTCCGACTGCGGCGCGCAGGGCACACCGCGCGCGGTCGACGCCGCGCTGCGTGGCGCCTGGGGCGGCACCGAGCAGCGGCTACTCAAGCGGCTGCAACAGGCCGAGCGCGAAGGGCAGTTGCCGCCGTCGCTGAATGCGAAGTCGCTTGCGACGCTGCTCGCCAGTGTGCTGAGCGGCATGGCGGTGATGGCCAAGGGCGGCCAGAGCCGCAAGAAGCTCGACGCGGTCGTCGATGCGGCGATGGCGGTGTGGCCGGCGACGAAGCCGAAAACCCGCCGGCAGAACCCCGACCACGCACGTTGACTGATTGCTGCGTAGCGCCGCGCTACCAGTGCAGCAAAAACAGAACTATCGCCGCCAATGCCGACTCGGATAATTTTTGTATCGGCTGTCGAGCCAGCGCTTTGCCGATCGTCGTAGGAGAGAGACCCAATTGGCCGAAGAGGCGTTCTGACAGAAGGAGTTCCAAATGAGAAGACTTGTCGTGTCCACAATGATCTCGCTCGATGGCGTTATGCAGGCGCCGGGGGCGCCCGAAGAAGATCCGACCGGTGGTTTCACCCTTGGGGGTTGGACCGTCAACTATTGGGGCGACGACATGGGCGACTCCATGATGGGTTTAGACGGCAAGGATCGCGATCTGGTATTGGGCCGCAAGACCTACGAGATATTCGAGGCTTATTGGCCATATCAACCTGCAGACAATCCGATTGCTCGGTCGCTCAACGCGGCGAGAAAGTACGTCGCCTCGCGCACGTTGAAAACCGTCGGCTGGAACAATTCGACCCTGCTCGGCGACGACGTGGTGGCCTCAGTCGCCGCATTGAAGAAGGAGTCTGGCAATGATCTCCAAATCATAGGCAGCAGCAACTTGATTCAGGTACTTCAAGCCGCCTCGCTGATAGACGAGTACAACGTGTTGACGTTTCCCGTTGTGCTCGGCGCTGGCAAGCGCTTGTTCGAGTCCGGCGCGAAGGCGCAATCCCTTCGTCTGGTCAGCTCCAAGGCGTCTGGCAAGGGAGTCCTGCTCAACACCTACGCGCCCGCAGGCGACGTCCAGAGTGGCTCATTCGCTCCCCCGCAACCCAGCTCAAAGGAAATCGAGCGACGCGCAAAGATGGCGCGTGAAGCGCGATGATTGTGTTGTGTTTGCGTAAACCAACGAGACCTGCTTATGACTATCGAAGACAACAAGGCCACAGCCGCAGAGTTCTTTGCGCGTTTCACGGCAAACGACATCGAGGGGGCTCTGCAAACTATGACCGACGACGCAACTTGGTGGATTCCCGGAAAGAAGGAACGCAATCCAAGTGCCGGCCTGTATTCCAAGGCGAAGATTGGCCGCCTGTTTCACCGGATGGCCGGCGCCCTTAAGGAGGGGCTGAAGATGTCCGTCAAGTCGTGCATCGGAGAAGGTGACTTCGTCGCCCTTGAGGTCGAGTCTCGCGGAGACCTCAAGAACGGCAGGTTCTACAGGCAGGAGTACCACATGCTCATGGCGTTTCGCGACGGTCGGATCGCTGCTGTTCGAGAGTATCTGGACACTCAGCACGCATACGATGTCTGGGTCGCTCCACTCGGGGAGCATGAGGCCGCATCGGAACGGACATGAAGGCTCTCCTGGAGTGAACGTGCCATCGCACGACGAAGGATCGTCCGCCGATGCTCCGGCGGGTGGCGTTCAGAATTTGAAGACGATACCGAGCGATGCGAGGTCGACATCGCGACCTTCGCGTCCGCCGATCTGGCGCCCGACCCTTCTGAAGCGCTCGAGTTCAAGACGTGCCGCCAGGCTCGGCGAAAAACCCCACTGCAGGCCGATGCCGTAGTTGGCGTCGGTCCGCCGTTCGGTGCGGCTCACGCGCGTCGCGCCGGTGGTGGTGATGACCTCGGTGAACTCGGCCTCGGAGCGAAAAGCGCCCGCCTTCACGAACACCGAAGCCGAATCACCAAGCGGCAGATGCGCGAGCGCCGACAGGAACACGCCGCGCGCCTTGGCGGTGGCCTGA
>VBCQ01000178.1 GCA_005882155.1 Betaproteobacteria bacterium | reverse complement strand
CATCGATCAGGCGGTAGCCCACGCCGGGGTCGGTCAACAGGCGTTGCGGGTCGGCCGGATCGGCCTCCAGCTTGGCCCGCAGTTGCGCCATGTACAGACGCAGGTAGTGCGTGTGCTCGGCGAATTCGGCGCCCCACACGTCGGTCAGCAATTGGCGATGCGTGACGACTTGGCCGGCGCTTCGCACGAGGCGGGCCAGCAGCGCGAATTCGGTCGGCGTCAGATGGACCGGGGAGCCATCGAGGCTCACGTCACGGCTCGCGATGTCGATGGCGAGGCCGCCGTCGTCGTAGCGCGTGATCGCCGCCTTCAGATTCGTTCCCCGATGGCGCAGGCTGACGCGCATGCGGGCCAGCAGCTCGCCGATGCTGAACGGCTTGACGAGATAGTCGTCGGCGCCGCCGTCGAGCAGCCGGATCTTCTGTCCATCGCCTTGCCGCGCCGAGATCACGATGACCGGCGTGGCATGGCGCCGGCGATGGGCGCTGAGCAAGGTCTCGCCATCGCCGTCGGGCAATCCGAGGTCGAGGACGATCAGGTCGACAGCGGGATCATCGGCGTGCGCCGACTGCTCGGGCATATGCTCGAGAAGCGCCATGCCCTCGCGCAAGCTGGCGGCCGTGTAGACCTTGTAGCCTTCGACCGCGAGCGCATCGCGCAGCGTCGTGCGCAGCTCGCGATCGTCTTCGACCAGCAGCACGGCGAGCGTCATCGCGCGGCTTTCTCGTCCGTCTGCGGCTCGACGGCGGCAGGCGGCGCCGCTTCGGGGAGCCAGAACTCGAAGCTCGACCCGCCGTGGGCGCGCGCTCGCAACCGCATCTCGCCGCCATGCGCGCGCGCGATCGCGCGACACACGGCAAGGCCGACGCCGGCGCCGCGCTGAGCCGGCTGATGGTCGGTAGACGACGCATCCAATGCGCCGGGTTCGAGCCCGCGCTGGAAAGCGTCGAAGATGCGCTCGCGCCACGCCGGCGCAACGCCGGCACCGCGATCGCGAACGGCGAACACGACGTGGCCGGCTTGTCGCCGAACGAGAATCTCGACCGGCGCCGGCGACTCGCTGTATTTCAAAGCGTTGTCGACCAGGTTGTCGAGCATTTGCGCGAGCAACAGCGCGTCGCAGCGCACCAGCGGCAGACCCGGCTCGAGACGAGCGCGAACGCGCCGCTGCAGATCGTGGCCGCGCACCCGACGCAAGATCGTGCCGACCAGCTCTTCGGCCGATTCCCAATCGAGCCGCAACTGCATGCCGGGCGCATCGAGCCGCGCGAGCTGCAGCGTGTTGTCGGTCAACCGGCTCAATTGAATCGACTCTTCGACGATCGTCCGCGCAAGGCGCTCGCGTTGCGCGGCGTCGAGCCGATCGCCCTGGTCGGCAAGCGACGACGCCGCGCCCATGATCGTCGCCAGCGGCGTGCGGTAGTCATGCGAGATGGCCGCGAGCATCGCGTTGCGAACGCTCTGGGTTTGCGCTTCGTTGCGCGCATCGCTCGCGGCGCGCGAGCTCATCGCGCGCTCCAGCGCCAGCGCGTACTGGTCGCACAAGGCCTGCGCCTGCTGGCGCGGCGCGGCGTCGGCGGCGCTGCCGAGAGCCATCTCGATGAACGCCGCGCCGACGCTGCCGTCGCGGCTTCGCAGCGGCAGATACCAATCCTGCAGTTCCTCGTAGCGGCCGGTGCCCGGACCGAATGCCGCGCGACGGCGCGCGCAGTGCCAAAGGCCTTCGAGCTGCTCCGCTGTGGGCGCACCGAGCAGCTCCACGCTGTCTGCGTCGTTGGTCTGCGGCATCGCCGTCTTCAGGACCAGCAGCTTGACTGCAGCACGGCTGAGTTCGGCGAGCGCTTGCTGCAGCAGCGACGCATCGGCGAGCGGATCGGAAGAGTCGCGCAGCGCGTCGCCGAAGCGGCGCAGCTGCTCGGCCTGCTGTGCATGACCTCGCGCATGCTCGGCAGCAGCACGCTGCAGCGCGATCAGCGCGGCGACGATCCAGGTGACGAGCAGCATCGCGCCGAGCAGCAGCGCGTCCTGGCGCAGGTCGACGACGAAGGTGCCGCGCGGCGGCACGAAAACCCAATTGAACGCGAGCACGGCCGCGGTACTGGCGAGTACCGATACGCTGACCGGCAGCCACAGCGTCGCCACCGCCGCGCCGAGCACGAGCACCATTGCGAGGTTGGCCAAGTCGACCTTGCCGTCGAGCCACAACATGCCGGCCCATGCCGCCGCCCAGACCGCGGCGCCGGACAAGAGCCCGTAGGTCCACGGCTTGGGCGCAGTTGCGTCCGCAAGCTTCATGACGCACCGTAGCAGAGCGCGCGTTAGGAACGCATAAGCAGCCACGGCACCGGAACGGCGCTGTGGCTGCTCGTCTGCGGCGCCTAGATCATGTCGGCGTAGGTGCGCAGCTTGTCGGCGCGGCTCGGGTGCTTGAGCTTGCGCATCGCCTTGGCCTCAATCTGCCGAATGCGCTCGCGCGTGAGGTCGAACTGCCGACCGACTTCGTCCAGCGTGTGGTCGCTGCTCATGTCGATGCCGAAGCGCATGCGCACGACCTTCGCTTCACGCGCTGTAAGGCTTTCGAGCGCCTCGTTGACGACGCCGCGCAAGCTCGTCTGCATCGCGGCTTCCATCGGGGCGACGTTGTTGGTGTCCTCGAGAAAATCGCCGAGCGTGGTGTCGCCGTCGTCGCCGACCGGCAGCTCCATCGAGACCGGTTCCTTCGCGATCTTCATCACCTGGCGAATCTTCGCCTCGGGCAGGTCGAGCTTCTTCGCCAGCGTCGGCGCGTCGGGCTCGACGCCGAACTCCTGCAAGTGGGCGCGGCTCAGGCGATTCAACCTGTTGATGGTCTCGATCATGTGCACCGGAACGCGGATCGTGCGCGCCTGGTCGGCAATCGCGCGCGTGATCGCCTGGCGAATCCACCAAGTCGCGTAGGTCGAAAACTTGAAGCCGCGGCGGTACTCGAACTTCTGCACTGCTTTCATCAGGCCGACGTTGCCTTCCTGAATCAGGTCGAGGAACTGCATGCCGCGGTTGGCGTACTTCTTCGCGATCGAGATCACGAGGCGCAGGTTGGCCTCGATCATTTCCTTTTTGGCGTCGAGCGATGCACGCTCGCCGTCGTTCATTTTCTTGTTGATCGCCTTCAGATCGTCGAGCGGGATCACGACCCGCGCTTGCACGTCGATCAGCTTGGCCTGCAGCTCGCGAATCGGCGGCGCATGGCGGCCGAGCGCGGCGCTGTAGGGCTTGCCCGCTGCAGCCTCGGTCTCGACCCACGCGAGGTTCAGCGCGTTGGGCGGAAAGCGCTCGATGAAACGCTGCTGCGGCATGCCGCACTTGTCGACCGCGATCCTGCGGATCTCGCGCTCGTGGCGGCGCACGTCGTCGACCTGCGAGCGCAGCATGCCGCACAGCCGGTCGATCGTCTTCACCGTGAAGCGGATCGTCATCATCTCGTCGCTCAGCGCGCGCTGCGCCTTGCGGTAGGCCGGCGAGTCGTAGCCGCTCTTGTCGAAGGCCTTGTGCAATTTCTCGAAGCTCGCGCGCATCGCCGCGAACTTGTCGAGCGCGGCGACGCGCATTTCTTCGAGGCGTCGCGTCATCGCGCGGCTGCCGCCTTGGCCGTCGTCATCGTCGTCGCTGTCGTCGAACGAGTCGACGTCTTCCTCGGCCACGTAGTCGTCGGCCTCGCCGGCGACAACGAAGCCATCGACGACATCGGAGATTGCAAGCTCAGCGGCCGCGACCTTCTCGCCGAGCGCGAGGATCTCGGCCATCACCGACGGCGATGCCGAGATCGCGAGCATCATCGCCTGCAGTCCGCTCTCGATGCGTTTGGCGATGTCGATCTCGCCCTCACGCGTCAACAGCTCGAACGAGCCCATCTCGCGCATGTACATGCGAACCGGGTCGGTCGTGCGGCCGAATTCCGAGTCGACGGTCGACAACGCGGCCTCGGCCGCTTCTTCGGCTTCGTCCTCGGACCCCGCCGTGCCGGCGCCGCCGGCCACCAGCAGCGTCGCAGCGTCGGGCGCTTCCTCGTAGACGGCGATGCCCATGTCGTTGAGCATCTTCACCGTCGCCTCGAGCACCTCGGCGTCGATCAGCTTTTCGGGCAGGTGGTCGTTGATTTCCTGCTGCGTCAGGTAGCCGCGCGTCTTGCCGGTCTTCACGAGCACCTTCAGCTCGGCGCGGCGCTTGTTGGCTTCTTCTTCGGTGAGGTCGCTCACGTCGAGGCCGAACTCGCGGATCAGCGCCCGCTGCTTCGATTTCGGCACCTTCACGCGAAACGGCTTGGCCGCGGCGTCGCGTTGCGGCGCCGCTTCGAGGGCAATGGTGTCGTCGCCGAGGAGCTCAGCGCGAGGGGCGGTTTTCTTCGGTGTCATCGGTCTGTACAAAGTGCAATTTGCGTCAGGCCGGTTTTTATCGCGGCCTGCAAGGGGGCTGAAGCTATCTGGGGTCCGGTTGCCGATTCGCAACCAGCAAAAACCGCGCCCCCGAAGCCTTCAAGGGGGCGCTGTGCTGTCCTGGACATCGCAGCTGTGTCTTGGTGGAGCCGGGGGGAATCGAACCCCCGTCCGCAAGCCATCATCGGGCAGATCTACATGCTTAGCTGGCTGATTTGGATTTGAGGGTGAGCGCCGCGCAGCAGCACGCTGCGTCCACCCCGAGTCACTTGATTTAGCTCTGTGCCGAGTGACCCGACCCAGAGCGAGCCCATGTGTATGACTTCGCAGCTATCGGGCGTTAGCCCTCAAGCCCGGCCCATCGGCCAACCGTTGCGAAGCTCACCGGTTTTAAGCGGCGAGAGCGTACGAAGAGTCGTTCGCAGTTACTTTGATCCAGATGGATTTACGAGGTGCCTGGCCCTCGGCATGCCCTGTTCCAACTCCGCACCCACGTCGAAGCCAAGTCGGCCCCAGGAAGCCCTTAGTTTAGGCCATGGCCAAAAGGTTCAATAACTCGTCGGGGGTTCGGATGATGTGGTCGGCGCCCCAGGACTCGATCGGCTCGCCGCTGCCGAGGTAGCCCCAGGCGGCGATCACCGTCGTCATGCCCGCGGCGTGGCCGGCCTGTACGTCGCGCAAATCGTCGCCGACGTACATGCATTGCGCCGGGCTCCAGCCGGCGCGCCGAGCGGCTTCGAGCAGCGGCGCCGGATGCGGCTTCGAGTGCGGCGTGGTGTCGCCGGCGATCACCGTGATCGCCCTCGAATGCAGGCCCAGCGAGCGCACCAGCGGGTCGGTGAAGCGGCCCGCCTTGTTTGTGACCACGCCCCACGGGTGGCCGAGCCGGTCGAGCGCGTCGAGCAGCGGCAGCACCGACGCGAAGACCTGCGTCTCGCGTGTCATGCGCTCTTCGTAGCGGCGCAGAAAGTCGTCGCGCAGCGACGCAAAGCGCGCGTCGTCGGGCCCGAGATCGAAGGCCACGCCGACCATGCCGCGCGCCCCCGAGCCGACCATCGGGCGGAAGCGCTCGAGCGGCAACGCCGGCAAGCCATGCGCACTGCGCAGGTCGTTGGCCGCGCCGGCGAGGTCGGGCGCGCTGTCGATCAGGGTGCCGTCGAGGTCGAACAGCACGACCCGCGTCGCGAGGCTCATACCGGCTTTCGGCACGAGACCAGATAGTTCACGCTGGTGTCGCCGGACAGCCAGTAGCGCCGTGTGATCGGGTTGTACTCCATGCCGCGCGTGTCGTGCAGCGCGAGGCCGGCATCGCGGCATGCCTTGGCGAGCTCGCTCGGCCGAATGAAGCGTGCGTACTCATGCGTGCCCTTGGGCAAGAGCCTGAGCAGGTGTTCGGCACCGACGATCGCGAACACGAAGGCCTTCGCGTTGCGGTTGATCGTCGAGAAGAACACCCAGCCGCCCGGCTTCACCAGCGTGGCGCAGGCACGCACGACCGACGGCGCGTCGGGCACATGCTCGAGCATTTCCATGCAAGTGACAGCGTCGAAGGCACCCGGCATTTCGTCGGCCAAGGCTTCGGCTGCGATCTCGCGGTACTCGACCGATGGGGTGCCGGCCTCGAGCGCGTGCAGCTGAGCGACTTTCAAGGCCTTGGTGGCGAGGTCGATGCCCAGCACCTTGGCGCCGCGGCGCGCCATCGCGTCGGCGAGGATGCCGCCGCCGCAGCCGACATCGAGCACCTGCTTGCCGGCGAGCCGCGCATGCTGGTCGATCCAGTCGAGCCGCAAGGGGTTGATCTGGTGCAGCGGCCGAAATTCGCTTTCGGTGTCCCACCAGCGGTGCGCGAGCTCGCTGAATTTCGCGAGCTCTTGCGGATCGGCGTTGATCGTCATGGGCTCGATGGTACCCAAAGCGATGCTTCGAAATCTGCGCATTCAGAAACAGAAAACCCCGCCGAGGCGGGGTTTCTGACAACCCGCCGAGGCGGGATTCGATGCTCAGCTTGCGCTGATTACTGGCGCGTGCGCGTGCCGACCACTTCGATTTCCACGCGACGATTCTTCGCGCGGCCTTCGGCGGTCTTGTTGTCGGCGACAGGCTGCTTCTCGCCCTTGCCTTCGGTGTAGACGCGGTTCTTCTCGACGCCCTTGCCCACCAGGTAATTCTTGACGGCATCGGCGCGCTTGACCGAGAGCTTCTGGTTGTAGGCATCACCACCGACCGCGTCGGTGTGACCCACGGCGATGACCACTTCGAGGTTGATGCCGCCCATCTTGCCGACCAGGTCATCGAGCTTGGCCTTGCCTTCGGGCTTGAGCACAGCCTTGTCGAAGTCGAAGAACGCATCAGCGGCGAAGGTCACCTTCTCGCTCACCGGAGCGGGCACGACCGCTGGCGCCGGCGGAGGTGGCGGGGGCGGCGGCGCAGCCGGCGGCGGCGGGGGCGGCGGGGGCGGCGGCGGGGGCGGCGGAACCGGCTTCAGCGCGCCATCACAGTCGGGGTGTGCGGTGGCTGGGGTCCAGTTGGCATCGCGCCAGCAGAGTTGGTTGGTGCCGTTCTTCCACGGGATGCCGCTGGCGTTGACCCAGTTGTCAATCGTCTTGGCCTGGGCAAAGGCGCCCGATGCGGAAGCAGCGAGAGCAGCGGATGCGAAGAGCGACGCCACCTTGTTCAGTTTCTTCATGATTCTCCTCTCGAGGGAAGGTGCAGCAGTTTTCTGCAAAACGTCCGAACTGTGATCGGAAAGCGCTGACAAACCTTCGCTGGCGCGAATGCCTGCCACCCGGATCATTGTGCCAGTTGAGCTTCGCTTTGCACCCCTTGAGCGGTGCTCGCTGAATCAGTGTTGCGCTCGTGCTACATCGCCGCGCACTTAGAATGATGGGCTTCGCTCCTCGCATTGGCGAGCCTGCTCGGCCCTCGCCTGCCTCATGACCCAATTCGCCAAGGAAACCCTGCCGATCAGCCTCGAAGAGGAGATGCGGCGCTCGTACCTTGATTACGCGATGAGCGTGATCGTCGGCCGCGCTTTGCCCGATGCGCGCGATGGCTTGAAGCCGGTGCATCGGCGGGTGCTGTTCGCGATGCACGAGCTCAACAACGACTGGAATCGGCCCTACAAGAAGTCGGCCCGCATCGTCGGCGACGTGATCGGCAAGTACCACCCGCATGGCGACAGTGCGGTCTACGACACGATCGTTCGCATGGCGCAGGACTTCTCGCTGCGCCACATGCTGGTCGATGGCCAGGGGAACTTCGGATCGGTCGACGGCGACAACGCGGCGGCGATGCGCTACACCGAAATCCGCCTCGCAAAGATCGCGCACGAGATGCTCGCCGATCTCGACAAGGAGACAGTCGACTTCGGCCCCAACTACGACGGCAGCGAGAAAGAGCCGCTCGTCATGCCGACGCGGCTGCCGAATCTGCTGGTCAACGGCGCAGCCGGCATCGCGGTCGGCATGGCGACCAACATCCCGCCGCACAACTTGAACGAAGTCGTCGACGCCTGCCAGCATCTGCTGAAGAACCCCGGTGCGACCATCGACGAGCTGATGGAAATCATCCCGGCGCCCGACTTCCCGACCGCCGGCATCATCTATGGCCTCTCGGGCGTGCGCGACGGCTACCGTACCGGCCGCGGCAAGGTCGTGATGCGTGCGAAGTGCCACTTCGAAGACATCGACCGTGGCCAGCGCCAGGCGATCATCGTCGACGAGATCCCGTACCAGGTGAACAAGAAGAACCTGCTCGAGCGCATGGCCGAGCTGGTTCACGAGAAGAAGCTCGAAGGCATCAGCCACATCCAGGACGAGTCCGACAAGTCCGGCATGCGCGTCGTCATCGAGCTCAAGCGCGGCGAAGTGCCCGAGGTGGTGCTGAACAACCTGTACAAGCAGACGCAGCTGCAGGACACCTTCGGCATCAACATGGTCGCGCTGATCGACAACCAGCCGAAGCTGTGCAACCTGAAGGACCTGATCGAGATCTTTCTCGAGCACCGGCGCGAAGTCGTCACCCGCCGCACCGTGTTCGAGCTGCGCAAGGCACGCGAACGCGGCCACGTGCTCGAAGGCCTGGCGGTGGCGCTCGCCAACATCGACGAGTTCATCGAGACGATCAAGACCTCGCCGACGCCGCCGGTCGCGAAGACCGCGCTGATTCCGCCCCGAAGGCCTCGGCCGCGAGTTCGGCATGCAAAGCGATGGGCTGTACCGCTTGTCCGAAGACCAGGCTGGCGAAATCCTGCAGATGCGGCTGCAGCGCCTGACCGGGCTCGAGCAGGACAAGATCATCAGCGAGTACAAGGACGTGATGGCGCAGATCGCCGACTTGCTCAACATCCTTGCCACGCCGACGCGGGTGACGACGATCATCGCGAGCGAGCTGGCCGCGATCAAGCAGGAGTTCGGTCAGACCAAGGTCGGTGCGCGGCGCAGCCACATCGAGCACAACGCACAAGACCTCGGCACCGAAGACCTGATCACGCCGACCGACATGGTCGTGACGCTGTCCCACACCGGCTACATCAAGAGCCAGGCGCTGTCGGAATACCGCGCGCAAAAGCGCGGCGGGCGCGGCAAGCAGGCGACACAGACCAAGGAAGACGACTGGATCGAGCAGCTGTTCATTGCCAACACGCACGACTACATCCTGTGCTTCACCAACCGTGGCCGCGTCTACTGGCTCAAGGTGTGGGAAGTGCCGCAGGGCTCGCGCAATTCGCGCGGCCGGCCGATCGTCAACATGTTCCCGCTGCAGCAAGGCGAGAAGGTCAACGTGGTGCTGCCGCTGACCAACAGCTTCCGCAGCTTCCCGCCCGACCACTACGTGTTCATGGCCACCGCGCAAGGCACCGTCAAGAAGACCGCGCTCGATGAGTTCAGCAATCCGCGCAAGGCCGGCATCATCGCGGTCGACCTCGATCCGGGCGACTTCCTGATTGGCGCCGCGCTGACCGACGGCCACCACGATGTGATGCTGTTCAGCGATGGCGGCAAGGCGGTTCGCTTCGATGAAGACGATGTTCGCCCGATGGGTCGCACCGCACGCGGCGTGCGCGGCATGATGCTCGACCACGGGCAGAGCGTCATTGCGATGCTGGTGGCAGAAGACGAAACGCAGAGCGTGCTGACCGCGACCGAGCGCGGCTTCGGCAAGCGCACCAGCATCACCGAATACACCCGCCATGGCCGCGGCACCAAGGGCATGATCGCGATTCAGCAAAGCGAGCGCAACGGCAAGGTGGTTGCCGCCACGCTCGTGCATCCGGACGACGAGATCATGCTGATCACCGACAAGGGTGTGCTCGTGCGCACGCGTGTGTCGGAGATTCGTGCGCTCGGTCGCGCCACGCAGGGGGTGACGCTGATCGCCCTCGACGATGGCTCGACGCTGTGCGGCGTGCAGCGCATCGTCGAAAACGATGCCAACGGCGACGCTGTGGGCGACGCTGCCGGTGATGAAGTGTTGCCCGAGGAGAACGCTTGATGAATCGATGGATTGGCATGGCAGCGCTGCTCGCGCTTGCCACGATCGCGCATGCGCAGACGACACCGGCCAAGAAGGAGCTGGTGGCCAAAGTGCTGGTGCTGCAGCAGCCGCTGGTGGAGAGCATGGCACGCGAAGTCGTCGAGCGTCCGGCCTTGCAGATCATGCAGGCGGCCGGCAATGCGCTGCGCGGCCAGGTGGCGCCCGACAAGCGCGAAGCGCTCGGTAAGTCGATCGAAACCGACGTGCGCAAGTTCGTCGACGAGTCGGTGCCGGTGCTGCGCGAGCGTGCGATCAAGATCGCCCCGACGACAATCGGCGCGACGCTGGAAGAGAAGTTCAGCGACGACGAGCTCAAGCAGCTGATCGCCTGGTACGAGTCGCCGGTGTACAAGAAATACCAGCAGCTCGGCGGCGAGATGCAGAACGTCTTCATGCAGAAGCTGATGGCCGAAGCCGGTCCGCTGCTCGACGGCAAGCTGCAGGCGCTGCAGCAGAAAGTTCGCAGCTCATTCGTCGCGGCGACGGGCACATCCGCACCGAAGCCCAGTGCTTCGGCGCCGCGCCCCGCGGCCAAGGCCGCAAGCAAATAGCAGCCATGCCTGACATGTCCGCGTCGACGAACCCGCAGTTGCTGTCGCTGCGGACGCAGATCGACGCCGTCGACAGTGAGCTGCTCGCGTTGTTGAACCGGCGCGCGGCATTGGCGCAGCAGGTCGGCGACGTGAAGAAAAAGGAAGGCTCAGTCGCGTTTCGGCCCGAGCGCGAAGCGCAGGTCATCGATGGCCTGAAAGCGAAGAACCCGGGGCCGCTGCAGTCTGACAGCGTCGCGCCGATCTGGCGCGAAATCATGTCGGCCTGCCGCGCGCTCGAAACGCCGACACGCGTCGCCTATCTCGGCCCCGCCGGCACCTTCAGCGAAGAGGCGGCGCTCGGCTTCTTCGGCTCATCGATCGTGCGCGTGCCTTGCGCCAACATGGACGAGGTGTTCCGCACCACCGCGGCCGGCGCCGCCGACTTCGGCGTCGTGCCGGTCGAGAACTCGACCGAGGGCGTCGTCGCCCGCTCGCTCGATTTGTTCCTCACCGAGCCGCTGTTCATCATCGGCGAGACGAGTCTGTTCGTGCGGCAAAACCTGCTGCGGCGCGAGAACGCGATCGACGGCATCCAAGCCGTCTGCGCGCACCCGCAGGCGATCGCGCAGTGCCACGGCTGGCTCAGCAATCATCTACCGAACGTCGAGCGCCGGCCGGTGTCGAGCAACGCCGAAGGCGCACGCCTCGCAAGCCTCGACGCGTCGCTCGCGGCACTGGCAAGCGAGCGCGCGGCGAGCGAGTTCGGCCTGCATGTGGTCGCGCCGGCGATCCAGGACGATCCGCACAACCGCACCCGCTTTGCGATCCTCACGCATCCCGCGCGCCATCCGCAACCGAAGGCGTCGGGCCACGATTGCACGAGCCTCGTCGTGTCGGTGACGAACCGGCCGGGCGCCGTTCACGACATGCTGGTACCGCTGAAGAACCATGGCGTGTCGATGAGCCGCTTCGAGTCGCGGCCTGCGCGTTCGGGCCAGTGGGAGTACTACTTCTACATCGACCTGCAAGGCCACCCGGATCAGCCCAACGTCGCCGCCGCATTGAAGGAACTGCGCAGCGTCTGCGCGTTCTTCAAGCTGCTCGGCACCTACCCGATCGACGTGCACTGATGAGACCCCCACTGTCGCTACGCTCTTGCCCCCCGAGGGGGCGCACGCGCCCCCTCGGGGCGGCCCTGCGAGGCGCATGATGTTTAGTCAACTCGGCGTCATCGGATGCGGCCTGATGGGCGGGTCGTTCGCACTCGCCTTGAAGCGCGCCGGGCTCGTCAAGCGCGTGATCGGCTACAGCAAGTCGCCATCGACGACCGAGAAAGCGAAGAAGCTCGGCGTCATCGACATCGCCGCCGAATCGGCGCTGCTCGCGGTGTCAGGTTCCGACATCGTGCTGATCGCCGTGCCGGTCTCGGCCAGCGAAGCGACTTTCAAGGCCATCCGCCATCTGGTCGAGCCTGGCGTGCTGTTCATGGATGTGGGCTCGACCAAGCGCGACGTCGTCGACGCGGCGCGGCGGGTGCTGAAGGAGCGCGTCGAGAGCTTCGTGCCGGCGCATCCGATTGCCGGCAAGGAAGTGGCCGGCGTCGGCCACGCCGATGCGTCGCTGTACAACGGCCGCCAAGTCATCCTGACGCCGATCACCCAGACCTCGGCCGACCTGGTGCAAAAGGCCACCGACGTGTGGGCCGCGATCGGCGCGCAGGTGCTGCGCATGACGCCGGAAAATCACGACGCTGCGTTCGCCGCGGTCAGCCACCTGCCGCACATGCTCGCGTTCGCATATTTCAACTCGGTGGCCAAGCAGCCGGCGGGGCGCGACTTCTTGTCGCTCGCCGGGCCCGGGTTTCGCGACTTCACCCGCATCGCGGCGAGCGACCCGGCGGTGTGGCGCGACATCCTGGTGTCGAATCGCGAGGAGCTGCTCAAGCAGTCACTGCGTTTTCGCCACACGCTCGACGCGATGGAGCATGTCATCAAGACCGGCAACGTCGAGGCGCTGGAAGACCTGATCCGCAACGCGTCGGATGCCCGATCGGGCTGGCAGATGAACGCCGCCAAGCCGACCACGAACCGCTGACCGGGCCGGCCCGGTCCGCGCTCTCGCCGCTGCATGTACACGACGCCATTTCTCGACCTTCCGCCGCTGCTGCGCGCAGGCGGCACGCTGCGGCTGCCGGGCTCGAAGAGCATTTCCAACCGGGTGCTGCTGCTCGCCGGCCTGAGCGTTGGCACGACGCGGGTTCACGACCTGCTCGAGTCCGACGACACGCAGGTGATGCTCGATGCGCTGCGCACCCTCGGTTGCGCGATCAAAAGCGACGGCGACGCGCTGCGCATCGCCGGTCTCGGCGGCCGCATCGCAACACGTGACGCGGCGATCTTCCTCGGCAACTCGGGCACGTCGACGCGCTCGCTCACTGCGGCACTCGCGCTGCTCGCAGCGGCGCAGGGGGGCCGCTTCGAAATCAGCCGCGTGCCGCGCATGCACGAGCGGCCGATCGGCGACCTCGTCGATGCGCTGACACCGCTCGGCTGCCCGGTCGATTACCTCGGACAGCCGGGTTTTCCACCGCTGCGCCTCGGTGACGGCCACGTTCACACGCTGCAGCTCGGCGCGCCGATTCGCGTTCGCGGCAATGTGTCGAGCCAGTTCCTGACCGGGCTGCTGCTCGCGTTGCCGCTCGTGGCGACGCAGCACGACGTGGTCGTCGAAGTCGTCGGCGAGCTGATCTCGCAGCCCTACATCGCGATCACGCTCGATCTGCTCGAGCGGTTCGGCGTCCACGTTCGCAATGAAGAATGGGCGCGCTTCGTCATTCCGGCCGGCAGCCGATTGCGTTCGCCGGGGGAGATCCATGTCGAAGGCGACGCGTCTTCAGCGTCGTACTTCGTCGCACTCGGCGCCCTCGCCGCGCAGCCCGACAAGCCGCTGCGCATCGAAGGCATGGGCAGCGCATCGATCCAAGGCGATGTGCGCTTCGTCGCCGCCGCGCAAGCGACGGGCGCGCAGGCACGCTTCGGCGCGAACTGGGTCGAGGTCTCGCGCGGCCGCTGGCCGCTGCAGGCCATCACGCTCGACTGCAACCACATGCCCGACG
>VBCQ01000177.1 GCA_005882155.1 Betaproteobacteria bacterium | reverse complement strand
AATTGCGGCGGCGGCGGGACGACGATCTCCGGCGGCGGCGGCGGCTTCTTGATCTCTTCGATGACCTTGGTCTCGATCGGCGCGCGAATGACGTCGATCACTTTCTTGCCGAGCCCGGTCACGAGGGCGTAGACCACGGCAACGTGAATCAGGATGACGACCCCAATCCCAACCAGATGCTTCTGGGGCTGCGGTCGTCGCGTAGAAAAGTCCATACCCAGGGATCTCCGGTTGGCCAAATGCTAAGCGAGCGAGGTTAACAAAAAATGGCCCGCTGACTTTTGGTCAGCGAGCTCGGATGCGATGGAGTTCCGACGGGAAATGTAAGCGGTCGCGGTATCAGATGGTGCACTCCTGCGGGTTTCCGCTAGGGTGCCTTTGATCCACAAACTGAAGCCGAAGCCGGTGGCTCAAAACTCGCTGTGGCCGCACGGCGTCTTCAATACTGCTGACGCCGGCGGCTCACAAGCCATGACTCCGATTGCGAATGAATCAGAACTTGTAGTTTCCGCTCAGGTAATAGGCACGTCCGATCGGATCGGCATAACGTGCGTCGAAGCCGCGCATGTTGCCGGTGCCGGATTCATCCTGAATCGAGAACGGCGGCTTGCGGTCAAAGATGTTCTTAATACCGAAGGTGAACGCCAGGGACTTGTTCACCGCGTACTTTGTTTGCCAATCGAACAGGCTATACGAACCCACCGTGCGTTTGACCAGTCTCCGCCCGCCAACCGACCCGTTCGGGTTGAGGACCCGAACCTCGGCGCCGGTGAACACGGTGTTTCCAGCCGCGTCAAGGTGGGATGCGGCCTCCTGATCGGTGTACGACGGCTTCACTTGCGCGTTCAGCGTGTGGGTGAAGTTGCCCATTTCGAGCGAGGTGCCCACGTTCAAGAGCCAACGGAACACCGCGTTGGTGTCGGGACCGATCTTGCCGAGGCTGCTCTGATAGCCAGCCAGTCCGAGGATCTCGTATTCCGACTGGATCATGTAGGTGAAGGTGCCCTTCGTGGTGAGACGTCCCAGCGGCGTAGCGATCCGACTTGTGGCGTCGAAATCGAGGCCACGGTACCTGGAACGGCCCAGGTTCTGCGGTATTTGCGTGAACGTGAGGGTGGGCAGACCGGTCACCGGGTCAGGTATGACGGCGAACGCGGATCCATAGGTCACGCCGTCGTTAAACGCCGCGTCCTCGGGCACAAAGTCGATGCGTTGCTTGATTCTGACGCTCCACAAGTCGACGCCGACAGACAGCGTCGGATCCGGCTCAACGCGGAATCCGAGGGTCCATTGCTTCGATTTCTCAGGCTGCAAACCAGATGCATCGGTCGCAGGGTTGCCGCCTTGCCGCAAGTTGTATTCGGCCGGAATACCCGCTCCGGCCTGTCTCGAGCAACGCGCCGCAATCGTCGGATCGAGTCCCGGCGGGCAATCGTGGAAACCGGTGCTGCCGAAGGCCTGGACCGGGAATGTGATCTCCTTCAAGGTCGGTACCTTGAAGCCGGTGCCGACCGAGCCACGGAACAACAGCTCGGACACTGGTTGGTATCGGGCGCTGAGCTTGTAGGTCGTCGCTGCCGCTGACTTGCCTTGGGTGATAGCGCCAAGCGGGTTGCCGTCTGCGTCGAAGCCGGTGGCGTTCTTCACCGCACCGAAGCTGTCATGCCGCAGTGAACCGCTGAGCTCCAAGCCTTTGATGACAGGGGCCACAAGCTCGGCAAACAGACCCGTACTGTTGCGCTTCGAGTCGAACGGAAGGGCGCCCGAGCTGCCGCCGATCGGCGAGTCGGTGAAGTTGGGCTGCAGCTTGTTTTGCCCCATGTCGATCGCGCTCGGATTGTCGATAAAGCGCTGACGGGCCGACTCTGCGCCGAGCGCGAGTGCCAGATCACCGCCGCCCAACTTCATCAGTGGCTTGGATAGCTGGCCGTGAATGGTGTCGAGGGTCGACTTCGTCTGGTCGAACACCTGGTGCAGCACCGCCGGCGCCAACACGGCGGTCGATTGTCCAATCTGTGCCGACAACGGATCAAAGGCGCCGCTCTGGACAAGGGCAGTGAAGGCGTTGCTGCTCAGATAACCCGACAACATCGTGTCGGTGAACTTGTTCTGCGAGTGGACGACATAGCCCGAATAGTCGATATCGCTGATGGTGCCTTCGGCGCCCAACACGAGGTGTGCGATCTTGGTCCGGTACTCGTCCTGGCGGCCGCCCGCATCATAGACACGCAGATTCATCGATGGGCCGAGTCCGCTCGGATCCCCAACCGGGTAGAAGCTGCCCGGAGGAACGCCAAGCGTCGCCAGATAGGGCGTCACGTGGGCATCGACGAGCGCCTGGGTCAGCGGGATCCCAGGTTGTGCCGGGGGCGCAAAACGCGGTTTGGTGTTGAAGTCCGCCAGCGAGGCCTCACCGAGCAGCGTCAACCCATCCGACACCTTGAAGCGCAATGTGCCGAACGCGGCCTTGCGCTCCGATTCAGGAATCGCTTGAACCGTGCTGGCGAAGTCGAAACGGCAAACGCCGGCGCGGAACTTGGTGCGCGGCCCGCATTTGCCGGTCGCGAGGAAGTCCGGGCTGTAGAACGCATCGCCTGCGCCGGTTGGTTGCCCGCTGGCGTCCAAGACAGTGCCATTGTCAGTCAAAATCACCGTGCCCGGGATCGAGTTCGAGCTCGACAGGAAGGTCGTGAGGTTGCGCCCCTGGTCGGTAAACGGAATGAAGCCCGTCTTCGAGAAATCGCGCTGCTCGGCATTCAACTCTCTTTGCTTGTCAAGGCTGAATGCCAGAAAGACGTTGAAACGGTCCTTGTCGAGATCGCCGAAGCCCTTGGAGATCGAGAAGTTGCCGCTTTTGGCGCCCGGGTGCTGCGGCAGAGTCGCAGTGAGCGACACTTCGCCCTCGCTCGAGTTCTTCTCGGTGATGAAGTTCACCACACCGGCAATCGCATCCGCGCCGTACACGGCCGACGCGCCGTCGAGCAGCACTTCGATGCGCTCAATGGAGCTGAGGGGGATCGAGTTCAGGTCGACGGTCGTGCCGGTGTTGTACGGCGCGACGCGCCGGCCGTTCAAAAGCACCAGGGTGTACTGGGAGCCGATCGAGTGAAGCGACGCATTCGTCACACCGCCGCCGCCGCCGTTCACCGATTGCGATGCGGTCAGGAAGCCCTGCATCGACGGCAGGGACTGGATCAGATCGACGGCCGAAGTGAAGCCGCTCTTCTTGATGTCTTCAGCGGTGATCACCTGGACCGGCAATGATGTTTCGGCGTTGATGCGCTTGATCGACGAACCCGTGATTTCGACCCGCTCGAGCTGCTGCTGCGCGGCTGCCGGGAGTGCGCTGAGAACGAGACTGCCGCCGAAAGCAAGCATCAGCCCGCTGCAGATCTTGGTTTTTCTGAACATGTGATCTCCTGTGTGAAGCACTGAAAGGTTGATCGATAAGACCCGGCCCTTGAGCAAGTCACATACCGGCCTTGTAAATCGGCTGTGGCTCGTCTGCGAAGACCTGTAAAACAATTGTCAGCGAAGGGAAATATGGGTCCGTCTAGGGTATTCCTTGATCGCCGCGCCGCAGGTAATTCAGCGAGATGTCTAGACCACTCGCGGGAGACTCGCGAAGCCTTATTTCATGCGGGTTTGCGGCTTGTCGATAGGCTGAATCGGAACGCTGTTTCGGCTTCGCTCAGCGAGCGCTTAGGGGCATGTCCCTACGCCTCGGTTAACACTGCGTTGGGTCGCTGCAACATGCATGCGGTGGACCGATGCGTCTTGCGCGATATCACCCTTGCAGCAGCAGTCCATTTCGTAGTACCAATCACGCCCCATCACAGTTCAGCCACGGCTTCGATTCGAGGCACCGCTGCCAGTAAGGTGCGGGTATACGCCGAGGTCGGGTGACTGAGCACCGTTTGTGCAGGTCCGATCTCTTCGATGCGACCGCGCTGCATCACCGCAATGTGATCGGCGATGTACTCGACGACGCCGATGTTGTGCGTGATGAAGAGGTACGACACGTGAAGGTCGCGCTGCAGCTGGCGCAGCAAATTGAGAATCTGCGCCTGCACCGAGACATCGAGCGCCGACGTGGGTTCGTCGCAGACGATCAATTTCGGCTCGACTGCCAAGGCTCGCGCGATCGCGATGCGCTGCCGCTGGCCGCCGGAGAATTCGTGCGGATAGCGCGCGAGCGAATCGCTGCGCAGCCCCACCTGATCGACGAGCCGCTCGAGCGTGGTGCGCCGCGCGGCGGCATCGAGCTCAGGGCGCAGCGCGAGCAGGCCTTCCTCGAGAACGTCGAACACGCGCATGCGCGGGTCGAGCGACGCGAACGGGTCCTGGAAGATGATCTGGATCGAGCGCCTGGCCGAGCGCAGTGCCTCGCCCTCGAGGGTGAAGAGGTCCTGGCCATTGAACAAGACCTTGCCTTCGATCAAGGCCTGGTTGCGCAGCAATTGAACGATGGCCTTGCCGGTCGTCGTCTTGCCGCAGCCTGACTCTCCGACCAGCGCGAGCGTTTGGCCGGCGCGCACGTTGAACGAGATGCCGTCGACCGCGCTGAATGCGCCGTGCATGCGCCGCATCAGCCCCTTGCGAATCGGGAAGCGCACGTGCAGGTTCTGCACATCGAGCAGCACGTCGCCCTGCACACGCGAGCGGCCGGCGTCGGGTTCGGCCGCATGGCTGGCCGGGACCGGTGCGGTTGCGTGCGCCGCTGTGCTCGCAGTCGACCGGCGCGCCGCCTCGGCGACCACGTCGGGTTCGTACAAGAAACAGCGCACGCTTGCGGTCGGCGACAGGCTCGTCAAGCCGGGCGGACGTTCACGGCAGGTCGAGAACACACGATCGCAGCGCGGCGCGAAGCGGCACTCGTTGAATTCCTGCCACAGCGGAGGCACGGTGCCGGCGATGGCGGCCAGCGTGCCGCCGCGCTTGCTGGTGTCGGGCAACGCCTGCAGCAGCAGCCGCGCGTAGGGGTGCTTGGGTGCACGAAAGAATTCTTCCGCGGTAGCCACCTCGATGATCTGGCCGGCATACATCAGCGCGACCCGGTGCGCCATGCCCGACACCACGGCCAGATCGTGGGTGATGAGCATCAGGCCCATGCCCTGCTCTTTCTGCAGCTGCTTGAGCAAGTCGAGAATTTGAGCTTGGATCGTCACGTCGAGCGCGGTTGTCGGCTCGTCGGCGATGATGAAGTCGGGCTCGCCGGCCAGCGTGATTGCGATCATCACGCGCTGCTTCTGGCCGCCGCTCATGCGAAACGGGTACTCGTCGATGCGGCGCTCCGGCTCGGGGATGCCGACCCGGCGCAGCCAGTCGATGGCCTTCTCGCGCGCCGCCGCACCGCGCAGCGGCGTGTGCGCTTCGATCGCCTCGACGATCTGCTCGCCGACTTGCATCACCGGGTTCAAGCTCGTCGACGGCTCTTGAAAGATCATTCCGATCTTGCCGCCCCGGATGCTTCGCATCTGCGATTCGGGCAGCGCCAGCGTGTCCTCGCCGTTCAAGTCGATGCGGCCTTCGGTGACGCGGCCGTTTTCCGGCAGCAATCGCATCAGCGCAAGCGCGGTCATGCTCTTGCCGCAGCCGGACTCGCCGACCAGCGCGAAGGTCTCGCCGCGTTCGATCGCGAGAGACAAGCCGTCGATGGCTTTGACGAGACCGGATTCGGAGTCGAGTGCGACCTTGAGGTTCTGGATGTTCAGCATGTTGTTGTTTTAGGCGGCGCTCGGCTTGGACCGAATCACTCGCGGCCTGAAGGCGCGTGAGCGCGGGTCGAAGGCATCTCGCACGCCGTCAGCGAACAGGTTCGCGGCCAGCACCAGCGTCACCATGAAGCTGAACGCCGCGGCGAACGGCCACCACACGACCGGGTCGCGGCTCATCTCGTTGCGGGCGAAGTTGATCATTCCGCCGAAGCTGTTCATCGACGGATCGACCCCGACACCGACGTACGACAGCACGGCCTCGTACAGGATCAGCGAAGAGAAGTCGAGCACGGTGACGATCAGCATCAGGTGCGCGACGTTGGGGAAGACATGGCGCGTCATGATCCGCGCCGAGCCGACGCCGAAGGCCTGCGCCGCCTGCACGTAGTCGAACTCGCGCAGCTTCAAGGTCTCGGCGCGCAGCAACCGGCACAACCCCGCCCAGCCGGTCAGGCCGAGGACCGCGCACAGCAGAAAGAGCTTGAGGTCGGCGCGCTCGAGGCCGGTCTGGAACAGCTCCGGGTGCTTGTCGATGAACACCTGCACCATCAGCACGCAAGCCGCGATCAGGAGGATGTTCGGGATCGACGACAGGACCGTGTACAGATACTGGATCGCCTCGTCGATCCAGCCTCTGAAATAGCCGCCGACAATGCCCAGCACGACCGCCAGCGGCAAGGTCGCGAGCGTGGCGAGCGAGCCGATGACGAATGCCGTGCGGATGCTTTTGAGCGTCTGGTACAGCACATCGTTGCCGGTCACGTCGGTGCCAAACACGTGGTAGCGGCCCATCAGCGCGACAATGATGCCGCCGACCAGCGCCACCCCGAGCACGGTAGCAATCGCGGCACGCCAAGGGATCATCGTCTCGCCGTACGCGATCTGTCGCGCGGCATCGCGCCACGGTTCGCGAGAGCGGCGAGCGACCATGGCAACAATGCCGGCGCCGATCAGCGCCGTCAGCAGCAGCCCGCCGACGAGCCCGGCCAGGGCTCGCAGTGCGACATCGCCGGCCCACTGCTCGCTCGGCCGCTCGAGATGCGCGCCGCCGAAATGCAAACGCGGTCCGACCCGCTCGATGCGGCCGTCGACCTCGACCGATTCTCGGGTGAAGCTCTGGTACGCGAGCGGGCGCGAGTAGGTCGTCTCGCGCGCGTCGAGGAGCCGCCGCAGCGTCGCGTCGAGCACCGACTGGGTTCGCGTGTCGTAGGCCACGCTGCCCTCGGGCGCACCTGCGGCCGCCGGCAACACGCTGCGGAAATGCACGCTGTCGGCGAGCGTGATCACGATGCCGACGAACAGCACGACGGCCGACGCGAGCGCCGGCGCATCGCTGAAGACCTTGCGCCACGACGCGATCAGGTTCGGACGCCGGCGAACGTGAAGGATGTAGGCGACGGCCGCGATGACCAGCAGCCAGATCGCGGCATCGGTCCAGAGCAGGACGAATTTCGGCATGGTGCTGCCTCTACGCCAGCCGTACCCGGGGGTCGACCCAGGAGTAGGCGATGTCGATCAGCACGTAGCTCGCGATGTACAGCAGCGAGCCGATGAAGACCATCGTGCGCACGATGGCGAAGTCCTGCTTGCCAATGGCCTCGATCACATAAGCACCGAGACCCGGAATGCCGAAGAAGCTTTCGAACACGAGGCTGCCGAGGAACACGTACGGTAGATAGCCGCCGGCGCTGGTGATGATGGGAATCAGCGCGTTGCGCAGCACATGGCGGAACATCACGATCCGCTCGGCGAGGCCCTTCGCCCGCGCGGTGCGCACATAGTCCTTTCCGATTTCTTCGAGGAACATCGCGCGATACAGGCGCGACTCGGTGCCCAAGCGCGACACGACCGACAGCGCCACCGGCAGCAGCAAAAAGCGCAACACGTCGAGGCCGTCCGCGAAGCCTGAGCTCGGTACCAGCTTGAACACGCGCGCGAAGAGGAACTGGCCGACG